>NZ_MAIS01000011.1:0-93047 GCF_001680695.1 Paenibacillus sp. KS1
GCAGCTCCCGTAGCGCCTGTTGCACCTGTAGTACCAGTAACGCCAGTACTAGGGCCGGTAGGGCCTGTCGGCCCTGTTGGACCTACAGATATCGGTGTAGACAAGATGCTATCTAGTTTATTCTGCAGAAGAAATTCTTTTTTGGTTAAGTCTTGAATTGTATTTCTTACACTTTGGTTTACAAGTAAAATGTCGCTAATTGTAGCTGGTGGAGAAGTTACACCTGGAAGAGTACCTAAAGCAAACTGAATTTTTTCACCTTCAGCATTAATAATGTGGCTTAATCCGAGCTCTTCCAAAGCAATAGAAGATAACAATAAATTGATTGCATCGTCTCTAGTTACAGAAATAATAGGAGTAATGTTGGGGATATTAGATTGTGACAAATGAACCCCTCCCGCAAGTTGTATTTTCAATTACCCTATAATTATATGAACATATGAAAGAAATGATTGGGTAAACAACGCAAGGTAAAGACATAAAGTATGTTCCGTTTCTACGCGTCATTACAGACGTGTACTCCTATAATTATGATGGAAACCAACATCGTGTTTACATCCAATGAAACGATAGGAAGGCGGATACTGATCGTTATTACACTTGCTCTCATCGTATGGACATGCATACATCTTATCTTCCTTCCGTTGATTAACGTATGGGGTAATCTGTTCTATTTGCAGTAATCTGTCCTATCCCATAGCGTGTATGATCAATCCAAAAGGAGGAGGAACCATGGTTATCTTCAATTATGTGCTCGTTTGTCTTATCTTCAGCACAACCTTCCTGGCGGTGAAAATTGGTGTGGACGCCTCTGCTCCGCCTTTCCTGTCAGGGGGGCTTCGATTTTTCATTGCTGGAATCCTATTGTTCAGTTGGATGCTATGGAGGAAGAAAGCAAGCCTGTCCTTGTTATTGCACAAAGATTCGCTCCTTACAGGGATAGGTCTTACGTTCGGAACTTTTGCTGCTCTATATTGGGGAGAACAATTTGTTGCTTCGGGGATCGCAGCGATTCTGTCAGCTACAGCGCCTATTCTAGTACTTGTGCTGCAGATGATCTTCATGCGCCACAAACCCACCATTCACGCTTTACTAGGTTGTGTCATAGGATTCCTAGGAGTTGTTCTTATGCTAGTACCTGGGATCTCAGTATCGGCAAGTATATGGGTTATTGTCGGCAGCATCGTTATAATCTTAGGTCAATTGTTCTATGCAGGGGGTGCAATTTACTCCAAACGGGTTGCGAAGCGCTTTGCAACTACGTCACCATTTGCACTTAATGCGGTTCAGATGATATATGGAGGAGCTCTACTGCTTACTCTGTCCGCATTTACGGAGGATTGGAACTTTGGGAATATGCTATCTGGTCGCGCACTTGGCTCATTGCTTTATTTAATTGTGATTGGTTCGATGATTGGGCATAGTCTGTTCTATTGGCTTGTCGCCAAAACGACGCCAATATTTGCTTCTACTTGGCTGTACGTATCTCCGATGCTCGCGCTCGTGGTTGGCGTACTGTTCTATGGGGAGAGGATCACATGGGTATCGGCTGCTGGCGCAGTAATCATTATTGTCGGCACAGCCTTTATCAATTACGACAGCTTGAAGCAATTGTTCCAACGGCCAAAGAAAAGCCATACAGATCTTCATGGAGTACAGTCTGGATGAATCACAGCAATAAAATAAGCTCTCCCGAATGCGTTGCTTCGAGAGAGCTTTTCCTCATTTTTCCGTTCATATTCACCAATAAATAATACATCTTCGCTGAAAAGCAAAGATATTTACTGTTATATCGCCATGAGATTCCACAACAAACGTCTTCACAGCAATGAAATGACAAGCAGATTATATAGCACGAGTGGCATCCAAATGATTCGCTCCATACAGAGCCTATTTCTTGACCCATGAATTCTTCAACGGTACGATCCGGTGAAATTCGAGAAGTTGGTTCTCCCCACCTTGCTCTCTGGCAAAATAACCATGTCTGATAAACTGGAATCGCTGTTCTGTTAGAGCTTGTGCTGCCCAAGGCTCCAACATAACGTTAGAGATACGAGTATGTGAGTCTCGGCAGACTCGGTCAGTCCAGATGATGTCGTTATCCTTCGGGACAGACTCTTCTAGCAAGAGGTTCTCGTACAAATGTACGACGGCCTCCACCGCATGAGCAGCTGACACCCAGTGAATGGTTCCCTTCACTTTCCTTCCAGTAAAGCCTGTGCCGCTCTTCGTGACCGGATCATATGTGCATCGAAGTTCTGTAATTTCGTCGGTTGCTGGATCTTTGATAACTTCATCACACCGGATAAAATAAGCACCCTTCAATCGAACCTCGCCATTGGGACGTAGTCGGTGGAACTGGCCTGGTGGCTGCTCCAGAAAATCATCTCGCTCGATAAAAATGGTTCTCGAAAAGGGAACATCCCGTTGGCCCAGCTGCTCATTATGAGGATTGTTCTCCAATTGCAGCCATTCTACCTTATCCTCTGGATAGTTTGTTATGACAACCTTTAACGGGTGTAGTACTGCCATGATGCCGCTTGTTCGGTCTTGAAGATCCTGTCTTGCGCAATGATCCAGCAGCGAGATATTCGCGGTGCTCTCCGTCCGAATGCTGCCGATCTCTTCGATGAATGCGCGTATACTCTCTGACGTGTACCCTCTTCTACGAAGGCCCCGAATCGTTGGCAATCTTGGATCGTCCCAGCCCTCAACAAGTCTCTCCTCGACTAACTGCCGCAAGTAACGCTTGCTTGTTACGACACCCGTGAGATTCAATCGTCCGAATTCGCGCTGCCTTGGAGGCTCTGGAACTTCGTGTTCGCGGAGAACCCACTCGTACAATGGACGATGGTCTTTGAATTCAATCGAGCATAACGAATACGTGATGCCTTCGATGGCGTCTTGAATCGGATGGGCAAAATCATACATCGGGTATATACACCAGTCATCCCCTGTTCGATAGTGCGCAGCATGAATAATTCGATATAAAATCGGATCCCGCAAATTCATGTTCGGCGAGCTCATATCGATCTTGGCGCGAAGCACTTTAGATGCGGTAGGAAAGACTCCTTGTCTCATGTTAGTAAATAGCTCCAAGTTCTCTTGTATCGTGCGGCTGCGATAAGGGCTGTTTCGGCCAGGCTCTGTTAACGTCCCCCGATATTTCGCTACTTCGTCTGGCGCAAGATCGCAGACATAGGCCTTCCCTTTTCTAATTAAGGTCACTGCTGCTTGGTAAATCTGCTCCGAATAATCCGATCCATAATAAGTATAATCGGGGTCATATCCAAGCCATTTCATATCCTCAATGATGGAGTGAACGTAATGGATGTCCTCCTTCAGAGGATTCGTGTCGTCGAATCGAAGATGAAATGAGCCTCCATACTGCTTCGCAAGCATATAGCTTGTGTGAATGGCATAGGCGCTCCCAATGTGAAGATAGCCATTCGGCTCTGGGGGGAACCGCGTGCACATGCTTCGACTGAACGGCGAAGCTTCTTGTTCCTCATGTATGAGTCTGTATAAATAATGGTCGGTTGAATAGGCAGTATCTTGATTCATGGTGACGCCTCCTCATGAACTTGTGGGGTGAATCGAGTGTAAACACATATCTAAAAAACGCAATAAAAAAACCTCACCTCCAAGACGTTAAGTCTTGGGGACGAAGTTATCGTGGTACCACCCCGGGTTCATTAATATGTCGCCATATTAATCTCATCAAGTACGGCATAAGAAGCATGCTTATACTCTAGCTCTATAACGGGAGCTCCCGTCATGCCATCCCACGGTTGCACAGATCCGGCATGCTGCTCAGAGGCTTGGTTCGGGAAACAGCTCATTGCTCCTTCTCAGCTGCAGGAGCTCTCTGTATATGTGCATATTTCCTTACTCTTCTCATCATCGCGTTTCTGATATTGGGATAGATAATAACAAATCATTCCACCAATGTAAAGTCGGATGTTAAACAGCCTTCTTCTCCTTCACCGATGGATTGTACAATTCATAGTTTCATATCAGAAAATGGTTGTGAGAACATGATGGCAATGGCGCATCACAGAACATGGCCTTATTCGTATTCCTTACTCCTTACTCCCCTCTTGATGACATGATTCCTCTCTCGATTGTGCCCGCTTGTGTCGAATAGAAGCAGCGAGCAGCAGAAGCGGAACTAAGATTCCGAAGGTAGCAACGAACGGAATCCAGGTTGTCTTGTTATAATCGCTGTAGTGCACCGAGCTCGGATGAACAATTATGGAGAAAACAACTAATAGAAGACCTAACGGATATACAAGTATCCGGTAATCGTGCAGTCGTAATGTCTGTGACAGCCCTACACATGAGACGTAAAAATACATCGACATTTTGAAGTAAATGGTAATGAACCATATGACAGCTACAACTACTTCGACATGCTGAAAAAAAGTCCCCACCATAATTCTTTTTGCCAGCGCATAGCTCGGATATAATTGCCGTGAAGTTGTCTCTGATCCGAGAACCAGGATCGTACAGGCGATAATGATTGTCAACACAATACCGGCTAGAAGCACTCCGATATAGAACGCTCTAGTCGTTTTGCTCACTTCTGGAGTGGATGACGGATAGATCATTAAGAAGACGACAGCTGGAAACAAGTATATACTGCTGAACAATAATGTCGCACGGATCATCGGTTTCATACTCGACTCGAAGATAGGCTGAATCTTATGTATATCGATCTGTGGCGCAATACATAACAAAAGAATGATGAGCAAGAGTATGAAATATGGAAATAGAATCTCTGCAGATCTTGCGAGCACCTCTAAGCCTAAGCGCACGCCCATAACAACGATGAATGCGAATATGATGTTCGTAGCGATCATAGGAGTATTGGGCAATATCTGGGTTGTCATGAAGAAACCCATATAGTTTAGCAGCTCCGACGAAGTAATTAATGCAAAGAAAACGAAGAACCACGAAATAGCTGTCCCAAGCCATTTGCCAAAGTGCTTCCCAATCATTTCAACGAGTGTCATTCTCGGATGATGCTGTGCGACGATACTGTACAGCTTCACAAGAAGCATGCTTATTCCAATGCTAATAATCGAAGCAATCCATGCATCCTGCTTCACCTCTTCCGCCAAGCTTGAAGGGATAACTAAAATCGCAGTTCCAACGGAATATAAGAAGACGAGAATTGTAAACTGACGAACGCTGATATTAATCTGTTCCCCACTTCCCATTCTGATTGCTCCTCTCGTTCATCCCTTCAAGATCGTTGAAATAAAGCTTGTAATTGGTCTATAGATGGCTGCAACCATGTCAAGCGGGCTTGGTACCTTAACATGAAATGCCAGAGCGATGCCAAGTACTGTGCCGATTGTAAGCAGTATACCGAATGCGACAGCTTCTTGTTTACTTCCGCTCTTCGATAATGCTGGGTATTCCACGAAAATAATGGTGGCTGCAATAATGAGGATCCCTAAACTAGCTAAAATATGTTGTACTCCTCCATTTCCTATATTGTGGATATTTGTGATCAATCTATTTCAATTATCGTCGTTGAGCATTTTTTTAAACGAATTGGGAAAAATTTTTCAATGCAAGGAGCTCATCATCATTGTTAGGAGCTCTTGTGCAATGTACGAAGCTGATCGCTCCTTAATATGTCCTTCACAGGCGGAACGGGCGGTGCAGTGTCGAATGAGACTGCATCCGTATTTACGATGTATCCCGGCAACCGCTTGTTCGTTATGATTTCGACAGGCTTACCGCAATTGCTGTACGGAGAATTAGGTTTTAAGCGCGTTTTACTTCGGATTCGAATTGACTATGCGGATGAAATGAAATAAAATACATCTATATTAAGTTGAATAGGCGATGGAGTTCGCCATAACCGCCGTCTAGGCTAATGACTCCTACCAGAGAATAACTTCCCTGGTAGGAGTCTGTTTTTTTGTCCAGAATGGTAATGACAGAAAGGATGATGAGATGTTGTGAAGAAATGGAGAGGGCTGCTCGTACCTGTCTTACAGAAATCTACATACGCCGCTATTATGGCTTCTTTATTAAAGTGGATTTTACTTGGGAGTATCGTCGGGCTATTGACTGGTTCTGCTTCTGCGATATTTCTCATCAGCTTGGACTATGTTACGGGGACGAGAATCGAGCATCCTTGGTTGTTGTACCTGTTGCCGCTGGGCGGTGCTGTGGTCAGTTACATGTATTTGAAATTCGGTAAGAACAGCGCGAAAGGCAACAATCTTATTATTGAACAGATTCATGATGGCAAAGAAGCGATTCCACTGCGTATGGCGCCGCTAGTCTTATTCGGTACGCTCGTTACGCATCTGTTCGGCGGCTCCGCAGGCCGTGAAGGGACGGCAGTCCAGATGGGCGGCAGCTTATCCGAATGGCTTGGCAAAATGCTGCGAGTCGATCATACTGATCGTAGAATTCTACTCATCTGCGGCATTAGCGGTGGGTTCGGTTCTATATTCGGTACCCCGCTTGCGGGTACAGTATTTGGACTTGAAGTGCTGGCCATCGGACTCATCCGTCACGAGGCCTTGGTTCCAGCATTCGTAGCGAGCTTTGTCGGGAATATTTTCGCCTCATCAGTATGGGGAGTATCACATGTCCATTATGTCGTCAATGAATTTCCGAAGTTATCGCTGATTGTACTGGGAAAGGTAGTGATGGCATCCATCTTGTTCGGACTTACGAGCCGGCTGTTCAGTCAACTTACCCACTATTTGAAAAAAGGGTATACCAAGTTATTCGCAAATCCGATGCTCAAAAGTGCAGTAGGCGGACTTGTTATTATCGCATTTGTATATATCGTCGGATCACGCGATTATCTTGGCTTAGGAATTCCGCTTATTCAGAGCTCATTTACGGAGGACGTATCTCCATTTGCCTTTCTTGGGAAGCTCATTTTCACTTCGTTTACATTAGGTGCTGGCTTTCAGGGCGGTGAGGTCACGCCGTTATTTGCCATCGGGGCTACATTAGGCAATGCATTGTCGGGTATCTTGCAGATGTATGCTCCCTTCTTGGCTGCATTAGGCTTTATTGCCGTATTTTGTGGAGCAACGAATACACCGATCGCCTGCTTCCTGATGGGAATTGAATTGTTCGGTTCCGAGGGCGCGATTTATATGTTTATCGCCTGCTTGATCAGCTATTTATTTTCAGGTCATACCGGTATCTATACTTCGCAACAAATTGGAGTATCTAAAGCGAGGCTGATACGGATTGCAGCAGGAAGTACGATTGGCGCAGTCAAAACGGAGCAGCGACAACAAGATCGAGCTGAGTAATATGACGATAACCACGAATGAGGCTGTCCAATTCGTTAGCTTACCTTCTGCGGGATCCTATCTAATAAGAGAAAGGTCGAGTTCAGGGTAATAAGGCGCCCTGCGCTCGACCTTTTTTTCATGACTATCCGATTTAATTGTGGATTGCGTCACATTCAATGGATAATAGGAGGACTTTCCCATCTTACTTGTGATGACTCAGGCTATCTCATTCCTACTTATTCGGATGAAGATACGGATATAGTCGAAGCAGCATCGGTCATTGTTCCGCTTAGACGGTTAGACCGGAGCTCTGTCCTGGTGCATATCCGTGCTTGTGTAGTTCAAGCAATGCTTCGAGACGGGCCTTATATCGATTGACGAGCTCCTGAATATTGGAATGCTCATAGTCTCGTGTGCTGTACACGAACCGAACGACAAGCTGCCTTCCTACAATCATGGCAACCGCCTCTAATTGATACATTCGTCCATTGTCCAGCCCGATTGTATCACCTGGCGGCATCGATGAGAACGTAAATTTTTCATTATTCAGTTCGTTACCGAATTGACCCATATAATTGAAATTTATATTTGCCTTCCTCTCCAAAATTGCTGTACCGCTTGCTGACTCATGCTTGGTCAAATACTTCAGTACCCCATAATTCATTCCCTTGTTCGGAATGCTGCGCAGCATTTGCCGAGTCTGTTCGACAGCTGCGGGAAGGGAATCGGCTCGTGACATATCGAGAATGATCGGATACATCGTCATGAACCAGCCGATCGTACGCGACACCTCGATCTCTTCCCCGATTGCTTCTCTTCCATGGCCTTCAACATCCAAGCGAAATGTGCGTCCGCCACTCCAATCCGCAAGCGCCATTCCAAACGCAGTTAGCATGAGGTCATATGCTTCCGGGCTTGCTGACGTATTATTGCTCCGAAGCAGTATGTCGGTTGCTTCCGAAGAGAATTCAACCGCAATCATGCCATTATCGCTCCATACGCCAAAATCGGCAGCTTGCACATCGCTGCGTATACCGAGCGGTAATGGATCTCCAGAATATTGTTCAAGCGCAAGCCAATAAGGAAGTTCCTGAATAACCTCATCCTGCTGAGCATAGGTGAGTAATCTCTCTGCCCACTGCTTCAGAGAAGTTGACTTTGGCCTAACACGCAGTGGATGTCCGTTCACCAGCTGATCATATCCATCAGCAAAATCTTCGAGGAGCACACGCCAAGCATATCCGTCTACAAGCAGATGATGAATCGTGAGCAGCAGGTGATCCCCACCCTTCATACGGAATAGACCAAGCTTGACAATTGGGCCCTTGTAGAGATTCATACTCTGCTGCAGTTGAGTTGCAATCTGTTCCATTTCTCGCTCAGGATGGTCAGCATCTTCTAGTTCGTATGATACGAGATGATAGAAGGGCCCTTCATCCGGCTGGCGAATGGTTTGAAGGGTCAACTCCCCTTCTGGGCGATAGGTCATTCGCAATGCATCATGGTGAAGAACAAGATGGTCAAATACATGTTCGATGTGCTCTTGCACAAATCTCGTCTTACTGAATAGGACGAATGACTGGTTCCAATGATGCGGGTTCGCGAACCGCTGCTCCCAGAACCACTGTTGAATAGGTGTAAATGGAACGACTCCAGTGATGATCTCGTTCTGGGGGCGCTTGTCTGTAAATCTCATGCGGGCGGCCGCCTCACCCAACGTTGGATATGAATGAAGTTCCTTTACTGTCAAGGTATACCCGAACTGATGCAATCGCCCCATGAGTTGAAGCGCTTTGATGGAATCACCGCCGAGTTCCCAGAAGCTGTGGTGTAACCCGATTGGGTGCCTATTTAGCGTCTCTGCCCACAGCTCCGCTAGCAGCTGCTCACGTTCGGTAGCAGGCGCAATATACGGTTGATTGCCAGAAGACAGTTCGGTCATGTGAAGCAGTGCCTTGCGGTCAATCTTGCCATTGTGTGTTAGCGGCATGCTGTCAATCTTCATGAAGTGTGCAGGAACCATATAGATAGGGAGCTGATTCAGCAGCTGAGTACGAATGTCTGAGATCACGAGTCCTTGATCCGATACAATATAGGCAGATAGCGTCGAGTCGGAAGCACCTTGCTTGACCGTGAGCACGGCAGCTTCGTGAATGCCTGGCAAGCGCTGCAGCTGCGATTCAATTTCACCAATTTCAATTCGATAACCACGAATTTTCACTTGGTCGTCTGTTCGTCCAATGAATTCGAGTTCCCCGTTAGGAAGCCATCTGGCATAATCACCGGTCAAGTACATTCGCTTCCATCCATCCGAGTCGAAGAAGGGGCTCGCTATGAAGCGCTGCTCTGATTGCTCCGGTAGATTGAGATATCCGCGAGCAAGTCCTATTCCGGTGATACATAGCTGTCCTTGTGCCCCAATTGGCTGCAGCTGAAGATGCTCATTCACGATATATACGAAGCTATTCGCTAACGGTCTGCCAATGCTATAGGCTCCTCCCGCTTGCGCGTCTTTCTTGATTGACGTGACAACGCTGTTCTCGGAAGGGCCGTATTCAATTACAATTTCAGTGTCGGACTGAAGCTGCTTGCTTCTCTTTATCACCGCATCACTGACCCGCTCGCCTGCTAAGGTAACAATCCGAAGACTCGACATATCTTCTGTTGATAATCCTGTGAGTAAAGACCCATATAGGCTTGGTGTGGAAATAATATGATAGACCTTCTCTTGTATAATCAAGTTACGTAGGGCATAGAAGTCTTTCATCGCCTCCTCAACTGCCAGCACAACTGTCGCTCCCGTAATAAGCGGTGACCAGCACGTCGCCACAAAACCATCGAACGCGAAGGAAATCAACGGGAGCACGGTGTCTCCTACCCTTGTCTTGTATTCTTTGTTCCGATAATGCAGAGTGCTGCCGAATGATTGATGCTCGATCATCACCCCCTTCGGATTGCCGGTCGACCCGGAGGTATAGATGATATATGCAAGGCTGTTTGGAGCAGGGTGAGTGACTTGAATGTCATCTTTTGAAATGTCATTTAATAGCTGGCTTTCTTGCCTACTTTCTTGCTTGTCGCTGTCTGCGGTGCATTTATCTAGATCCAACCATTCATATGCTCTATCGATATGGAAACGCCTTTCTAGGCCTCGATGCGTAACGATGACTTTGACACTGCTGTCTGTAAGCATAAATGAGATTCGTTCATGAGGGAGTGCAGGGTCTAGCGGAATGTAGGCCGCTCCAGCTCTCCATATCCCGAGCATGCTGACAATGGTATCGATAGATCGCTCCATCAGGATGCCTACGACATCGTCCTGCCCGATACCTTTATTCCTTAGATGCGCACTCAATCGGTCAGCTCTGGTACTTAATTCTCGATAAGTGATGGATTTCTGGTCGCATCGAATGGCTATAGCTTCAGGGGTTCGTTCGCACTGCTCATTGAACGCTTGGACGACTAAGAGAGTGGGATTGGACTCTTGTGTTTTCGCTGCCTGAAAGGAAGTCATCAGCTCTGCACGCTGCTCAGGCGTGCAAATTTCGGTTGAGTCGATAGAGCGTTCAGGCTGTGCAAGCACTTCTTCGATTACATATACATACTGTTCAATCTGCCGCTGAATTTCTTCTGAATTGAACTTAGCTATCTGATAATCAAAGTGCAGGGACAATTCATTCGTCGCCGCGACTCGCTGTACCCGGAGCAGGAAGTCATTTTCCTCATAGCCACAATGGATGTGCTCCCATTCATATTGAACGTGCTCATTGCTGTTTACATTCGACGTATCCGTCTCTCGATATTCAATGGATGCGTGAAAGAGAGGCGAGCTTTCGCCTGTCTTGGAGCGAATGTCCTGTACAAGCTGATTGAATGGATATTTCTGATGCCTTGCCGCTGAGAATTGCTTTTTGTTCACTTGCTTAATGAAGGAGATCCTGTCTTGTTTCCCTTCTATCTGGAGGCGCAGTGGCACGGTGCTGACGAACATACCTAACATGTTTTTCTCTGCTCTATTCGTTCGATTGCTTAATGTCGTGCCGATGACTTGATTTTGGTTCCCATTCCACTTGTATAAATAAATGCCGAGTAGTGCGGTGAATAATGTAAATAGACTAACTTGATGTTTCTCGCAGAATTGATATACATGCTGCTGCATGGATGCAGACAATGGATAAGATATACGATTGGATTTACAGGTAGGATCATGCAGTTGGAGTGGCGAGATTATATGTGCGCTGTCAGAGGGATGTGCTTCAAATTCCTGCAGCCAATATTGTCGGTCTTTCTCCCGGCGCTCAGATTGCTCATATTCCAGCTCACTAGCGATGAACTGCAAGTAGGAAGGTCGATGTGAATCAGGCAAGATTGCACCTTGTACAAGGCAACTGTAATAGGCAAGAATATCATCAATGATAAGCTGCTGGGAGATTCCATCGTGAATGAAATGATGAAAACGCTGGTATAATACACAATCCGTAGCATTTATCCGCAACAGAATGAACTCAAATAGATCGGTATCCTTCCACGGCATTGGCATCTGAGCTCTCGCCTTCTCCCATGATTGTACGTCAATACCGACAGCATCAATGACTGGAACCTCATAGCTTTGATACTTGCTTATGTATTGTCTTGGCTCCTGTCCGTCCCTCTCTACGATGCGAAGACGCAGAACTTCATTTCGTCTTAAGAGCTCATTTACAGCTTGCTGCAGGAAAGGAATCTCCAGATTGCCTTGTTTCGACTTCAGCCGCAACGATACTGAAATAATGCCTAAGCTTGTATTCGGCTGCATATTCTCCATGTACCAAATTCTAAGTTGAGGATGTGTAAGTGACCAATCATTCATCAGACTCGCCCTTCCCTGTCAAATTCATCTACTAGCACATTGAAACATGTCATTGGAAAGAGGGTCAATCAAATATTTTCTAAAAAGAATTGTTCATTTGATAATTTCTTGTAAATACCGAGAATGCAGCTATAATTGTATAAATTTCGCAATAACGGAGAAACTATCCCCAGCGTAGTGTAAAACCTTATGGAGAAATAAATCGATGAATTTACATGCTTATGTACTTTTATGTCGGCTATTGCTGTTAAGTATATCCATTCCATGTGCAATGGTCACCCTCGTGCCAAATATGGTTGAAGCAAAACCTTTGAATACCGTTGAATCGAAGCGAGATGACTACTCGATCATCATCTTCCCCCACCTTCATCGCCTTGTTGTGCAACAGCATAACAAGACAATCAAGTCTTATCATATCGCAGTTGGTGATCCCGCTACCCCAACTCCCGCGGGTGAATTCCGCATCGTATTTAAGGGAGAGAACTGGGGGCCATCATTTGGCCCTCGTTGGCTCGGCTTGAATGTGACATGGGGGAACTATGGTATCCATGGTACCAATAAGCCCTATTCCATTGGACGTCACGCGAGTCATGGTTGTATTCGTATGCGCAATAAAGATGTTATTGAATTGTATGAGATGATTCCGATTGGCACGAAAGTAACGATTATGGGACATGCACTGGGTGATTTGAGGCATAATCCACGCGATTTAGCGGAAGGTGATGTTGGCGGAGATGTGCAATTGATTCAGTCGAGGCTGCAAAGTGCAGGATATTACACAGGAAGGTGTGACGGCAAGTTCAGATCAAGCACGACACAGGCCCTCAAGCGTTATCAACGTGATCACCATCTAGAGCCAAATGGCGTTGTTTCCTTCCCTATTTATGTACATCTTGGATTGGTAGAATGACCGTGGGTCTGCACTCTTCACATTAGCTGTTTTAGGATGCTTCCAAGATACTGCTTATGCACCCTATCGTCATTCTGAGACGATAGGGTGCATGCTGTTTCTTTTACATGTCGGCGAATATCCGAATGTGCGGTTGCGAAATGCTTCTAAGTGAGTGAATCCCAAAAAACAAGGGAAGCTGTTCAAGCAGCCTCCCTTAGTTCGTAGTCATAACCTTTGTTCGGATTTGAAAGATGGTATTTTGCTTCAAATCCTACAAGACAACTCTCCAATTATGACTGTACTCGGCTGTAATGGTTCCCCGCTTCATAATATAATCCACGATTAATTCAGCCATATCTGTCGGCAGATCAAGCACAATTGGCTTATTGGCGAACATGACGTAATTCCCCCCGCCCCCGGCTCGATAATTGTTCATAGCCACATCATATTCAGCGTTCATCTCAATTGGCGCGCCACCAACGGTTAGCGTAGTAACGCGCTGTCCTATCGGTCGTGAGACTTGAATCTCATATTCAATGCCTGACCACATATCATAATTATAATGTTGGGGCTTCGGATATAAGAATGCTTCACTAACCTGTATGTGATTCCCTTGTTCCGATAATGCAAAATAAGAGGCAGATTGCTCCAAGGCGTCCTTAATATCTTGACCCGAGACGCGAATGACTCTTAGCGTATTCGGATACATATAGTTGGCCAGCACCTGTCGCATCGTAATCTCTCCATAGAATCCTGGCGCACTATCATCGAAGAGAGCGGTATTCGATATTTCGGCACGTCCATACTCCATTTGAACCCGATTAATGAATGCGATCAACGGATGGTCTGCAAGCCGGACTTGCGACGGATCATCGACCAACATATTGCCTTCCATTGTACCAATTGGTTGATCCAGCCAGTGTTGAACTTTCTGCTCGATGTCATAGATCGCTTCCAAGATACGTTCGTCAGGGACTGTTCCCTCTACAGAAATGAACTGAGAATGACATTGTTCAATTGTCCATTTCCCCTCAAGCTTGGTCATACTGATCTCCATGAATCCAATTCCTTGCCCATGTGAGCTCGGTTGCGCGATCCATACTCCGTTCACCTGCTCATCTACAATCATTCGGTGTTGATGACCGGTTAACAAGATGTCGATTCCGGGAACGTCCTTACAAATTCGATAGCCTTGATTTTCACCCGTATCTGCCTCTGTCAATTCACCAGTACGCATGTCCCGCTCGAATCCGCCGTGATAGGATACGACAACGAGATCAACCTGCTCTTCATTTCGAAGAATGTTCACCCAGCGCTTCGCCTCATCAACCGCGTCCTCGAAGCAGATTCCTGCAATATGCTGCGGGAGTTCCCAGTTGGGTATATACGGGGTTGTTAGGCCCAATATGCCAATCTTAAGTCCATTCGCATACTCCTTTACAATATAGGGCTTGCCAAAGTAAGGCTCTCCGTCTTCTGCTCGAAGCAGATTTGCGCTGAGCCATGGAAACTGAGACTCCTTAATCGCCTGCTTCAAATAGGGAAGCCCATAGTTAAATTCATGGTTCCCGATGACGGCAGCATCTGCCTTGATCTGGTTCATGCAGGCGACCATTGGATTAGGCAGCTCTGGTTGTATGCGAGCATGATAATAGGTTAGCGGTGTGCCTTGAAGCAGATCGCCATTGTCGATCAGTACAGATTCCTTATACTGATGGCGCAGAGTGTCAATAGCGGTCGCCATTCTGGCTAACCCCGCTTCAATATGCTGCTGATCCGCATAACGATAAGGCATAACGGTTCCGTGAATGTCACTTGTATGTATAATGGCTACTGTGCAAGAATCACTGGTTTCGCGAAGAGGTGCTGCTGTTTCATTGCTCATATGGATTCTCCTCATCTGTGTTGGAAGCATCTACCCTATCTTGACTGGTGTCTTTCGAAAGAAAGGATAGAGAAGCCCTGGCAACCGCGCCGGGACTTCTCTACACGATCTTGCTATGTCAGACAATTCATGACATTTATAGCTTAAGGTGCAATTGTAATTGGATTAGTCTGATATACATTGCTGCTATCCTTGCGGAGACGAATGCTGGCTGCCCCGCTCTTGCCTGATTGTGTCCGCACTTGGAATGTCTTCACGGCAGTACCAGTGCTATCCGCTGTGAGTGTGACGCTGTTATAGCCATATCCGGTAGGCCAACTACCATTATCTTGCTGCACTTGACCGACTTGCTGCCCGCCCGTTAAGTATACGCCGATTTGAAGCGTAATGCTGCTGTTCGGCGTTAATCCGCCTGCTGTAATCGTTACATTGAATGGCGTGGCTGCAGTTACCATTGCAGGATGTATCATCGCAGGATTGCCAGATGGGTTCTGTCCCCCACTTGGAGCGCCATATGAGCCTTTCTTGAATGTGGAAGAATCCCACCATTTGTAGCCCGCTGCAGGTGCTGCCCACGGCTCAGGCTGCGGCTCTGTACTGAGCTGCGGTGTCTCGAACGGCAGCAATGCAGTTGGTGTGTCAAGCTGCAGTCCTGGCACCTGTGTGAAGCTTGTGTATGACTCCTGCTCGGCAAGCCAGTCAATAAGGTTCATGAGCAGTGCGGCATCATCCTGCTCTTTGTAGCCATCATATGTTTTTTTCGTCTGTCCATTCTCTTCGCGCAAATATTTCGGTGTTGCATCTTCTACTGGAGAGGAATCACCAATGACAGCGGCTTTCCCTAACCCGACCTTCGAGATAGATACATAAGCCCCTTCTGCGACACCGCCTCCGTTATATACGCCTTGATCTACTGCATTTGGCCATTTCTGGCTGCTGCTTACCGCAGGCAAGTACACGATGCCTTTCGCAATTTGCGGATTTGTAATTGCAACCGTTGAACCCGCATGCATGGCAACACTGCTTACTTGATTCGTAATGCCGAATGCTTGCTGTGGATCGACAATCACGTTAGCATTAATGTCACCGAGTGCATTGTAGCGAATACGAACACCGAAGTTGTCGGACAGCCAATCGGAGCTTGCAACATCCTGCATAGCAGCTGAGTTGGCCTCCTCTGTGCTCATCCCTTGTGCTGGGTTGCTCCATGCTCCACGGCGGTAGCCGTTAAATGCTTCAGAAGCGTCCCAGCGGTTCTTGTTGCGATCCGCATTGTAATGGTCTGCGATGAAGAAGATGCTGCCCCCACTGTTGACATACTGCAACATTGCTGCTTGCTCGGATGTCTTATACGGAATGTTGGCCTCGCCAATAACAAACACTTGATAATCTTTCAGATCATCATAAGTGATTGGCGTAGACTTGCGCAATTCCTTAACCTCATAGCCTTTGTCTGCAATGCCGTTAGCGAAATCTGAGAAGCCGCCATCAATTACCCAGTCTGCTGCGCCAGCCGTTTGACCGTGAGTATTATCGAACAATACTTTCTTGCTGTTCGATGTACCCTTTGCCGTGATATACGGCGCCGGATCGGCTGGCCCCTCCGCATAAGCGTTAGACCCTGCTCCCAAGGACAACGTGGGCAGTGCGATTAATGCAGCAAGTACAACTTTGAACCATTTGCGTTTCAACACAGTTAGCATATTCATTCTTCTTCGCCTCCTCATTTTGTGATGCGGGGGATTGCACCTCTCCGTTCAACATTATTATGGGGCTCGTATGTTAAGGGAAACTTATGTTCATGCGAAGATTATGTTAATCGATCAATTTTTATGAATTATATAGAAAATATTACAACTGGTATAAGTAAGAAATCAAAAGCGGCGAAATGCATCTACTACTACTGGAATAGGCCGATATGTTCTTCGAGAAAGTTATCGAGCGTTCTCGGTGCTTGGCCGAGCAATCGAGCAACTGTATCTGTAGGATGCTCCAGAATGGCTGCAGACATGGCTTGAATCTCTACAACGTGATTCGCAAGCCATAGCGGCATATGATCTTGTTCCATTAAGGAACGGCGCTGTGTGTTCGAATCCATGTTGATATACGTAATAGGACGACCGAGCATTACTGTGAATTTGGCCGCAATTTGTTCATAATTGAACACTTCTGAACCAGTGAGTGTATAGATTCGTCCTGCTTTCTTGTGATTCGTCAGTACTTCTGCGGCGACATCCGCAATATCTCGGCAATCGATGTAGTTGCATGCTGAGTTCCCCATTGAGCCGTAGAAGGCATTGTGCTTGCGAATCGATCCTGTCAATCGCAGTAAGTTCTGCATAAAAGCATAGGGTCGCAGTACGGTATGCAATATACCTGAATCGTTGAGCAAGGTTTCAATTTCCAGATGCCATCTGGCAATCTCCACTGGAGCAAGAGCGTTATACAGCGGGCTAGAAATCTTTACAATATGCTCAATGCCGGCCTCGATAGCCGTTCGGATGACAGTGCTCTCTAATTCCACTTGTCTTGGACTATTCGACATGGACAGAAAAAGTTGGCTCGCCCCTTGAAATGCAGAGCGCAATGCTGATGCGTCGGATGCATCTGCCTGGACAATCTCCACCTGTCTATGGTCACCCGCACCCAATTGAATCCGGAGTTTGTCCGGCTCTCTGCTGATGGCCCGTACGGGTACGTTTGCTTGAATCAGACTGTTTAGCAGTTCTCTGCCGATGGTTCCTGTTGCACCGATTACTACAATCATTTCTTACACGCTCCTGTTCGATGTATGTTTGTGTGTTGCCTTATACCAGCGGCATACTGTAGTTGTGCTCGCTATCGTGACAGATAGAGGAAAATCTATCCACGCCCGATCCAACCATACAATCTCTTGTGAAAATGCATAAATCGACAGTTCTGTAACAACCAAAGCTATCAGCAACCCTGTTGCTACTCCTAAAAAGGCGAATATCGTTGCAATGACAAAAAGATGCGACCTGTTCAACCATTGTGTATGTAATCCCCAATCTTGCAGCCAACGACCAATGATCCATGCTGTTACGGCAGATGTCCCTCCTATCGAAGTAAAGGCGGCAATGAACAGAATCTGGTCACCGATCACCACTCCTCCAATCCCGGCCATCAACGCCGGCGCAGCATAAGCTATCATGATATCGCGCCAGAGAACAGAAGGCTTAGTTATCGCGTTACATCCATTCTTGGTCTTGCTTGCATCATCTGATCTGTTCAATGTTAGTCCTCACCCTTTCTGTTACAAAAGTTGCTCACTCCTACACCCATATAGTTAGGAACCTAACTATATGGGTGTAAAGGAAGGCTAGTCAAGACTAGCCCCATTCACGCTCCCCCACTGTGCCTGTTTAAACGATAGATTCCACGGTAAGTGCTGAAATTCCTTCGGTAACCCTTCCGAGTAGGTCGAGAAACACGGTGCGTTCTTCAGCAGTAAGCAGTCCTACCATGGCTTCCAGCCTTGCAAAATGTTCCGGTGCCATCTCACGAAGCTTATTAGCTCCTTGATCTGTGAGAACAACTGACTTTTGCCTACCGTCTGATGCACTAGTACGCCGAGTGACGAGGCCATCGCGTTCCAAGGTATCGATTAAGCCCGTGACAGTCGCACGAGTCACACCGAGGTTGTTGGCTAATTGCGATGGCAGCTCCTCTCCCCCATTGTCCTCCAAGTCAGCTAATAAGCGATATCGACCTGTTGATAGTCCGAATCTGGAGAAATGAACTTCTGCCGCATGTCCTAGCTTCGCACCAGCCTCCATTAACCGTGCAGCAACAAGAATGGCTTGTGCGTCAACGTCGAGGTTGTAGCGATCAATCTGCCGCTTGGATTGAATGAGTGTAGGTGCGGTTTCATTGCTCTTAGTAAATAATGGTTGATTGGTCATACATATAGTATGGCTCCTAACTATATAATTGTCAAGTCCTCATTATTTTAGAGCCGAATCAACTACTTGTAGATTCTTTAACAACGGTCGATCGGCTCTCAGTCTGATTTTATGAGAGGTCATTCACAATTAGAGTCGTACAAGCTTATCTGGGTTGCGTACGAAATAGATATTGCGAATGGCAGCCCCCTCCGAATGAAGCAGGATAACGGTGTCGGGTCGTCCATCGGTATGAACGATCACTCCCGCTTGCCCATTAATAGAGGAAAATTCGTAATGCGTAAGGAACTCTTGTTGGGCAGTCTTCTTCATAAGTCCGATGAGGAATTGTGCGACTCGTTCTGGCGTTGTAATTGGATGTGCAGCAGCCGACACCTTGCCGCCTCCATCAGAAAGAACAACGATATCTTCATGCAGCATAGACACGACGGCATCCACGCTATTCGACCTCAGTGCTTGTAATAAACGCATTACCCATTCCTCACTAGCCAGCTCATGAGGGATAGGCTCCTCCTCCGAAATTCCCATCTTATTGCGGGCTCGGCTTAACAACTTGCGGCAATTCGCCTCATTTTTATTCACAATTTGTGCAATTGCGGGATAGTCGAACCCGAGCGCTTCACGCAAGATGAAGATCGTGCGTTCCACAGGCGCTAATCGTTCAAGCAGCACAAGCATCGCGTAGGATAGCAAATCAGAACGTACAATTGAATTCATCGGATCCTCGTAGGTTGTCGCAACAGGCTCTGGCAGCCAAGTACCGAAATATTGCTCTCGTCGGCGCTGAGCCGATTTTAGCAAATCATAGCACTGATTCGTAACCATTTTGCACAAATATGCCTTCGGTTGTTCAAGCTCATTTCCGTTCAACTTATGGATTTTGACGAATACCTCTTGCACAACATCTTCTGCGTCAACAGTTGAACCAGTCAACTGATACGCAAGTGTGAACAGCAGTGCTTTATATTGATGATAAAGTTCTGTCGTATCCATATTGTCCTTCTCCCTTGTAATCACAATTGATGCCACTATTTTATCAAACTAGCAGAATCCCAGGTGAACTCTCGTATCTTCCATCCGAGCTTGCCTGTCAGTACGAAATCTATTCCCCATTGCCGGCACCACACCAATCCACTTTCTGGACCTAGGCCAATACAAAATAACTCCATATAAGACTGGTGTAATGGCGCAGGACGATGGGCAATGTCTGCTGCTATGATTTTGGCTAGCCGATTTGCTTGTGGAATAGCTTCCTTGCATGTCATACGATCTGGACTACCATTCTTCGGTTCAACGATATGCGCACAATCACCGATACTATATACTCCCGGGAGGCCATGAACTCGATAACTTGCATCTACGATGACTTTCCCTTCTTCAGTTACGGGTAAACCAAGTGAACGAAGGACTGGATTAGGCTGAAGGCCCAGTGTCCAAATACATACGCCAACTGGCAGCGGATCGCGGCCAACAAAGTGCAGCATTCCATCCCTCACATGACTTGCTCGACTGTGGTGAATTACAGCAACACCTAACTCGTTCAGTGCAGCTTCCAACTTGGCAGCTACCTTCAAGGGGCCTTCGGTGAATAACCGCTCCTGCGCATTTATTAAAGAAACTCGAACGTCATTCGCAGCTAATCCGAGCTCAATAGCCTCCATCCGCATTGCGTAAGCTAATTCGGCAGAAGTCTCAATGCCACTAATTCCTGCTCCTACTACAGCAACCGACATGAGACGCTTGCGTTCGAGCTGATCTTGTATTCCTGCTGCCTTCTGCATATTGCTTCGCCATTGCTGTTGGATCTGCAATGCTGCATGATCATGGGTAAGCGCAATTCCTCCTTGTTCTTCAGCCGGTTTTCGAATAGTACTCCCAAGAGCAACAATGAGAAAGTCATATGAGATACGATGTAATTGGCCATCCCAGCCTTCGTATAGTACATGCTTGTTGGCTCCTTGTATGGAAGTAACACTCCCTTGAATGAATGTAACTCTGCTAGGCAATACATCCGACCATGGAACCGTAATGGCCGAGTCTGTGGCAGCAGGCTTAAACAGGAGTACTTTACGCAAATGATGTGCTTGCTGGTCAATAAGAAAAATATGAAGGGAGGAGTATTTCATGCCCTTCATACTACTTGACATCGCGTGTGCAGCATTCAATCCGGCATAGCCGCCTCCAATTATGATGCATGTCTGTTCTCTCATGTGCTTCTCTCCTTAAGATCGATTTGCACATAGAACGACATAGCACAGCTGTTTGTGACAGAAGAAAATGAATTTGTTTCTATGTGAAATTAGGCTATAGCCGTGAGCATTATAGGGATTCGCGGATAGACTGATGCTGAGATGACTGATATTTACAAGGAGGCACTTATGGATCCTAATTACTATCATCAAGTGAGCTGGAATTGTGTAAACAATTATGGTTTCAGCCTGGCTTTTTCTCAAGACGCCGCTTTTTCCCTCGCCGAATCCCATTTGGATTCATTGATGACTTATTTTTACTTCCATTCTTCCTGTAGTCCTGATGAGAACGAAATCAAGCCCCTGTGTGAATTTTTAACATGATATGGAACACAGGGGGCTCCCTATCTCGCTATCATTCTGCAAATTTCTACTTGCGGTATCTTATAACGATAAGGAAAGCTGCGCTTATCCAATAGAAAAGTGCACTTAGAACAATCAATGTTAGTTGCCCTTCCTTAATAAAGGGTGATATGAGGACAAACATGATACAAGAAAACAATATGAGATCCCATCCTACCCACTTAATTGTGAATAAGGTTACGTTAGCATTCCGAAGCGCATGCAAATTCCAAAGAACGGCTACCGTTTCCATAAGAAGAATTCCAATCGCAGCTCCTCTGTACCCAAACCCTGGAATTGCAACAATAACGAATTGAAGCAAGACGGATAGGCCGATTCCCAGTGCAAGTCCCGTTAATGGAGTCCGCTTGCGCTCTTGGGCCCACAGGATACTCGTGGTAAGTTCACGCAACCCAACAATAAGAGGGATTGCACATAGGTATCGAATAGGCTCAGCTGCAGCTTCCACGCCGAATAGGAGTATTGCCGCTTCCTTCGCATACAGGAAAATAAAAAGTCCGCTAATGATTCCCCATGTCCAGACAAATCGGAGAATTCGTTCGATATCGCGCCCGCTCTCCATGCCTGCTTCGTGCTTCGCTGCTATCTTCATCGTTACTGTATAAGAGACAGAGGCCGTTATCATCGTCGGCATATAGACGATGACAGCAGCCATTCCTGTAATAATGCCATACATCGCGATTGAATCTGGTATAGAATACCCTGCAGCCTGCAGTCTGTTTGGAATAAGGATGGAGTCAATGAAGTCTGAAAGTGGTACAAGCATTCGCGTGCAACCGATTACGAAGGAGGATCTTAGGAAAAGACCTAACCCTTCTTTGCTCAATGGGGAATATGTGATCATTATCGCTGCACGCCGTGTGGAAGATGCATAAATCGTCAAAAACAAATATGCGGCAATAGCTGCAATCGTCGTACCATACAACCCGTAGCCTATGGCTCGACCTACACCTTGAGCAGCGTACAGGCTTACGAAAATGATCAGTACCGTAATCCGCACTGCTTGCTCCGTTAATTCGGACAAGGAAATCGCTTCGTAGCTGCGGATTCCCTGCATATAACCGCGTGCTAATTGGAGAAGTGGTACAGCGATTAATGCCGGAGCTAGGGCTCGCAGCGCCCATGCAAGTTCAACATCTCCAATTAGCACAGCAATGTTGTTCGCATAGTATTGTGTCCAAAATGCGAGCCCCATCCCAATCAATGCAGTATAAACGGATAAAAGCTGGAATACCCTCCAACCTCGATCAGTCTGCTTCGCTGTGAATAAGGCGAGCGTAGTAGGCAACCCTCCGGAAATAACCATCAAGGCCATGCCAAAGAAGGAATAGGCAATCTGGTAAAACCCAATGCCTTCTGCACCGAGCATTCTTGTTATGGCTACTCTGCCTGCAAGGCCTATTCCTTTACCAATGACGAGAACTGCACTTCGAAGTGCAGCTTGCTTTACGAGTGATGACAACAACATTCGTTCACCTTCCGACCACTCCTTCTTGTCCTCATCATTGTATGATCGGAGTGGACGAGGTATGTGCCGAAGTGCTGACCAGTTCTGCCAAGCTAATCACGAATATGGATGAGCCAGTACATCGTATATTTATCCCAGCCTAGATCAAAAGGTACTCGGTAACGATCGGCAGTGTGTGAATTCACGAGCGGGTAACCTTGAGCATCAAAGCCAACTACAATCGAAAAATGATCGATATCGCCATTAAGCTCGTACCCAATCAGGTCTCCCTCCTTAAGACCAGCCCAAGGGCCGTTTGGATGCTGATTGCTGGTCTGGACAATTGTAGTGTAGGTTCCTTTTTTGATGACTTTGCCGTACCCGCTGTATATGAGGAAGTTTTTGAAAGCATCGGTCTGTACCCATGCTTTACTGCCTCCTGAGCGATAGTGATGCCATCCACCCTTCATGCGCAATCCGCCGCCTTCTTGATCGCCAATACATTGGGAAGCAAAATTCGTACAATCCCCTCCTTGCCCGGTATAATCCCGATATCTGGGATTGTAGCGATGATTGTTACCAGCCCCCCAAGCTATTCCCGCGTATTTATTCGCATAATCAATAGCCTTATCACGGTTGTAGCGAGTTGAAGTTGAATGTAGACCCGATGCTTGGTTTGTCTTGGCATTAACCCGATTAGACGCTGAATTGCGCGGTAACTCGGTTAATTTCGGGATTAGATCAGGATTCTCTTCCAGAGGGTCTAAATACCATTCTCGTAGTACCTTCCACGATCCATTCTTCCTTATCAGGGTAAGCGCATGCCGCGTACCTATCCCGAAGTGCTCGACTTGACTTGACGGTTGATTGTACGTATATCCAAGACGCAATGAATCTACAGCGGAGACAAATACCTGATCATTACGTTTATTCGCCCGAATTACTCTTGGGCTGCTAGCAGCATCCGCCAATTGAAGTTGCCTATGCTTCACCCACGTTTGTACATATTGTGCACGCATCTGTTCATGCTTCATCGCCCTCATGCTTGATGCGCGTTCAGGCATATAAAAATCGCGGAGCAGCCCATCTTCCTGACGAAGTAAATATTTGGCTCGATTCGCAAATAATTGCTGAATAAATGTTGTAAGCTCATTATCTACTGTTTGCTGTTCTGCGGAGAATGCGTATTGCGGTATGGAGGATACAGCAACACAAACGATAACGAATATAGGGATAACAAACCATCTATACATGTTAACGACAAACTCCTCCCTCTTTTTCCTTTTGTCACTTCGACCACATAAACTTCGCACCCTGCTCATGAAATACATAAATACAGCACCCTTTTACTATGCCCTGCATCGAATAACTGATTCTGCTAAAAAATAATAAGCATGGTTTGTACGTTTTCGATGAACAATGATAAGCAAGGATATCATTGAAGCAAGCAAGAAAGCAGGTGCTGATGTGAAAGATGTAAATAAACGCTTGTCATGCCGGATTGCCCTTAGCCTTATAGTGGCATTCCTTAGCTTGCCGTTATTCCCTGTTGACGTACAATCCTTATCCGATCGGCAGCACGGAGAAAAAACGGCAATGATCATTATTGATGATTTCGGGAATAACGCCAAGGGTACTACAGAGATTATGGAGCTGCCCTATAAAGTAACTGTCGCTGTTATGCCCTTCATGCCAAGTACAGAAAGAGACGCGAAGCGTGCGCATGCTGCTGGTCATGATGTTATCGTTCATATGCCGATGGAAGCATTGTCAGGCAAGAAACATTGGCTTGGGCCTGGAGCAATAACAACGGATCTAAGCGATGCTGAAATTCAGAAACGGGTACATGCAGCTATCGATAATGTCCCCCACGCCATAGGCATGAACAATCATATGGGTTCTAAGGCTACAGTTGATGAGCGTGTTATGCGAAATGTGTTGAAAGTATGCAAAGAACGTGGGCTTTTCTTCGTGGACAGCCATACTAATTTTCGCAGCATTGTTGGCAAGATCGCAAACGAGGTGCAGGTTCCCAGCTTAGAGAATCACATCTTCCTAGATGATGTACATACGAAGGCGGCTGTTCATAAGCAGTTCATGCTAATGCGCGAGCATTTCCGCCGTCATGATGTATGTATCGCAATTGGACATGTCGGTGCTGGTGGGAGAATTACAGCAGAGGTTCTTAAAGATCAGATGGTCAAAATGAACCAAGAAAATATCCAGTTCAAAAAAGTAGCCTCTGTATTAAAGAGCAATGCATCACGAAAATAACATGATTATTATCCCAACAATAGGACGATATCCACATGCAGAATAGAAGAAGAGGATGTCCGAATGGACATCCTCTTCTTCTTTATCTTGTAAACTTAGCCGATAATGCTGTGAATAAACATTTCCAACGCTGTTGTATCCGTAATGTTCTGATTGCAGGTATGGCTGTTCATGCACATATAATTCCCAATGGCCTTGTAATAATCAGGCGTAGCATTCGCTGGTTTGGATTTCGTTTCTGCTGTAAATAAGGCCACTTCTTCCTGTCGATTGCATAGGAAGCAAGTACCCTTCTTCTTTGCTTGGGTGAATTTCCCCTCAATACCGACAAGTCGTCCGTCTAACTGATGGATCAGATACATGCGATTCGTTCCAATGTCCGTCCATCCAAGATACGTCGTATGGCGGAGATCCAGTCCCTCCATATTCGGAAGCTTCAGCTTCTTACTCTTCGGATAGAGCTTCTTCAGCTGCTTGTCAGTTACCTGTTCGAACTCAATCAGGTAAGGTTCAAGAGAAAGCAGAAATTGAGAGAATTCTTCCGTTTTGTCGAGTGTCGTAATCCGCTCAAGCAGACGAAGCTGCTGCTCTTCTGCACTCTGGAACGCCTCTGTAATCTTGGTGAACGCGCTGTATCGTACTGTATCAACAATCTTGTGATCCGCTACTGTCTGACAAGTATGTTGAAGCAAAGTCGCTTGCTTTTTAATCAAATTATATTGGTGGTTTCTAATAAATGGTGTTGTCATGCTTTACAGCTCCTTATTTTGAATAGTTGAAGAAATAAGGTGCAAAGCCCATTATTAGAAACGATATAAGCGATCTTGGGCGACAATCATTCCTTCGTATTGTCCAGCCCCATGCAAAGTATCGCCCCTAAATCAGGCTTTGCATGAGTCGTTGCTGATTCTGGCAAAGTTTTTTGCCATCCCTTGCCACCTCCCCTGTTACTTAATAGTATAAAGAAAACCGATAGTTGTTGCAACTCATCTCTTTCCGTCGAACAAAAAACAGGTAGCGCTACAGCATGGGCTCCCCATATCTCACAAGTACATGCCACAGCAATTTCAACTCCTGAAGTACTTCCTTATCGCTGCCACGATCCATCCATTTAGACGGGTCGCTCCTTAATTCCATGACAGCATCGCCTATCACGCTGGCATCTACCCTGCCCTCACGAGCAATGCGCATTGCTAATGATGGCATTGCCGATCCTCTAAAGTCACTAGGCACCTCATGTGCCAACAACGAGAATCCCCTATGCCAGTAAAGCGCAATTGTATACTTACGGCATATTTCCTCCAGTGTCCTGCCGATGTGGGTATGTATGAAGGAGGGATCAGCGACTAGTATATCAACGTCATCCTGTAGTGAAAGGTCGCCATGAATTTGCGCTTCAATATATTCATCCAGATTGCGACTCGGTTCACTGCAGGAAGGATTGGGAAATGAACATGCCAGTCTGCATCGTAATTGATTAATTAGTTTGCTTGGACTAAGATTTTTGTCCCCAATGGCACAGTTATTGCGATATGCATCTGTTAAGAGAGCCGCCAATATATCATCAAGCTCGTCATAGGTTCCCATTTCCAACGGATCTAGATGGGAATCCATATATGTGAAGGTACACCGCGTTGATACTTTGGGTGACAAGAGGAAATAACACGAGCCAAATCGAGGAGCGGGCCCGTCAGAATGAAGCATAAGGTTAAGCGCCCCATATTTGGGACGCTCACTATTGCTCGTGCCTTCGCACTGATAGGCGCCGCCAAACAACTTTTTCTCCCAAAGATCGCGTTCACCTCCAGGATAAGCAGATACACTTCCATTGGATAGAAGCGTTTCAAATTGGCTTTTGTACAATCCTTGTTCCAAAAGAGCTTCAGCAACACTTTTCATGTTCAGGTCAGGTCTGTCCGGGTGGAAGTGTAGGGCAACTCTAGCATATGACTTTATCATTCGTACAGCTTGGTCATATTCGGAATGTGAAATGGCGGAACCTTGTAATATGCCCGCTATCGTATGCTGTGCGTTCATTTTTCGGCCTCTCGCATAGGTAGTCACAAAATGCAGCGCGGCTCGCTGCGAATTCGATAATTCTGAAGCCATTCGCTCCCCTCCTTATTAAGTTCCATATCATCATTTCACAATAATAATTAATCCTATTACCTGCCACAAGATATGCATCAAGTAAAGACCTATATTCGCTGCGAACTTCAACCTGTGGATAAAATCCTTTTGTTTAATCCAAATTATCATTAACTACGTTAAGGGGAAATTGGACCATATGAAACTAAAAATGCTGATCTTATTCGTATGGAGTATGTTAGATCCGATATATTTTTCGTTAACCCGACTGACCTTTCCTGAGCAATCACGTTCGAATATCTTCAGGGTAAGATTACTCCGGTATCGAGGCAAGACAATCATACTGTCTGACGGGACACGCATCGAACATAGCGATCTATTGGTAAAAATACATCTTCATAATGTTCGTTTACTTACGGAAATTTTTTATATGGAGAATGGTGTAAAGAAGGGGCGAATTATTTATCGCACGGTAGAGCAGTCCTTGCCTGGGGTGTGTCGGCACATTCAAGCCCATCCAAAATTCCGTGAAATTAAGGCCATTATCGGTATTACGATGCTGCATCGAGGATGCACGCATTTGGGATTCGATATCGTACAGATCCATAATCCGTTATATCATGCTTTTAAATGGATCGGCCAAATGCCTATTCATTTTTTGTCTGTATCCAATCCGCTTAAGACCTGTACAAAGCAAAATCCTAGATTTTTACTGATGTCTACAGACTTGTTAATGGATAAATACGGTAGTGTATGACAATATAGAAAGGGAGAGTTTTGGGAATTTATTATGTTGGAGACGGGATAGCATAATATGATGAAATGTCATATGACATTTCGTCACTATGCCGAATGACAAATGAACGAGTATATTCATCTGAACCATCTGATAGGTGTGCTACACATTGGAGTAAAGGGTGATTGTATTTGCTCAAGAACAGTGTCATCATGTTGATTGTAATCGTGGTATCGGGAATGTTGGCTCGGCCTGCCTTTTCTTTAATAGAACCACCAAATCCAAGTAATAAGAAACGTTTAATGGTGCAGGACGTCACCATAGTGGATGTGAAGACAGGCAAGCTTAAACCAAATCAGTCGGTAGTCATTCAGGGCAACCAAATTACAGCAATAGCTGATACGACTGACGTTGATGCTCCTGACGATGCCCATGTGATCAAAGCTAATGGGAAATATCTTATCCCTGGTTTATGGGATATGCACGTCCATTTGGAAAATCACATGGATAGTGCAATCCCTCACTTATTAGCAAACGGAGTGACAGGTGTTAGGGAGATGGGCTCCAGCCTCCACCATGTTCAAGTGACACGCAGCATTAATAATCAGGAAATCTTGACTCCGCGCATTGTACATTCCGGTAAAGTTATTAATCAATTTCCAAATAATGAGGTACCTTCGCATCACTATAATTTAAAAAATGAAGCAACGGTTCGCAAAGCTGTTCAACAGTTGAAAACATATCAGGTCGATCAAATTAAAATGTACTCCCACATACCTAAAGACCTGTATGCTGTGGCTATGGAGGAAGCGAAGAAGCTACAGTTTCCGGTTAGTGGCCATTTACCATTTACTGTACGCGCAGATGAAGCTTCTAACGACGGTATGAGAAGCTTCGAGCATTTGCATGGTATGCATATTGCTACAGCATCAAAGAAATCAGGTATTTTCAACAGCCTTGTTAAGGATACAGAAGCGGGTATTATTAGTAAGGATCTGTTGTTGTATGTCGAATACGAATATAAAGCTGCAAAGCATTATGATGCTAATGAAGACGGAAAGCTATTTGAGATCTTTAAACGGAACGAAACTTGGCAGGTTCCTACACTTGTAACGATGACAAGCTTAAATAAGCAGGTACCTGATGAAAGAGTACGTTTTTTAGAACCTCCTGTTCAGAAGGAATGGGCAGCATTCATTGAAAATTGGCACAAAGATAAAAGAGGGGCTGCTGTCAATCAGGAGCTGGACCAGAACAATTTGCAATTAGTTCGCAAAATGAATGAAGCTGGGGTGCCGATTATGGCTGGCACTGATTCTACTTACTTGATGCCAAATCTATATTACGGCTTTAGCCTGCATGAAGAACTTCAACTGCTAGTCAAAGCGGGACTAAGTCCCCTGCAAGCCCTTCAGGCTGCCACGATTAATCCGGCTCGCTATTTGGAAAATGAGGATAAGCAGGGCACGGTAGAGGTAGGAAAGCTAGCCGATCTCGTCCTGCTAGACGCGAATCCGCTCACAGATATCCGCAACACAACCCAAATCCATGCGGTCATCATGAATGGGCATCTAATCGATCGGACAGAGATTCTCAAAAAGCTAAAAACATACCCGATTATTAAGGAGTTCCCTCGCAAGCAGAAGTAAACTGTGGTAAGAAATACGTGTCACGTACAACTATCGCTATGTTCAACTTGAAGAGCCTGAACCTTCAAGGATTCAGGCTCTTCAAGTTGTTTCTTGTGGATTCATTACCCAAACCAATTTACACTTAAGTTAACGATCAGATCGGTGCGCGCTCCGATCAAGCCCCAACAAGATATCCCGTTCATGACGGATACTGGCGATCTGGTTGTAAATTTCCTCACCGTCACTATAGATCCATTCGGATTGTACTTTTACATGATTTAATCCCGGAGCGTTTGTTCCTGGATACCAGAACACGGTGGCGTAATTCCGTTTTCACATCATCCTCCCGGATACTTCGGTTCCAGCTTCACATGAAGGACGTGCACGCCGTTTTCACTGCTTTCCTTCTGTTCTACTACATATCCTTCGCCATCGACGCGTACCTTCCATCCGAGAAGCGAAGTAATTTCCATCACTTCACGCAGCGATTTGTCCTTAAAGTCCGGAAGTAGCAGCTTCTCAGGGTCATCCGTAAGCAAATATATGCGCTGTCTGACAGCCATCGGATCACCCGGCTTTGGATATTGGCGTTTCACTGTATCTCCTGGGCCAATCGTATCGAATACCATACCTTGTTCTGCAAGCTGCTGCTTGGCATCGCGCACCTTCATGTTTTGCATATCGGGTGCCGGTACGGTCGGCCGCGAGCCGAGCTTGTTACCACTAGACTTCGGATTCGACTGCAAAGAGGAGGGTACCCCCATGTAACGCAAGGATTGGGATACAATATCCTTAAACATATAAGGAGCGACGAAACCGCCGCCTTGGTAAAAATCTTTCGGATCATCGACCACGACGAGCAGAACGATCCGCGGATCTTCTACGGGTGCGAAGCCGATAAACGATACGACCGCGCGGTCTTGATTATAACCCCCGTTAATAACCTTGATCGCGGTACCTGTCTTGCCTGCGACGCGATATCCTTCGATATAGGCATGTCTACCTGTACCGATCTCTTGATCGGCAACCACCTGCTCTAAATATTCACTTACTTGTTTGGCTACATTTTGATCGATAACCTCGCGCACGATTTCCGGCTTGCGCTCCGACACCTCACCGCTAACGGTATCTTCGATTTTACGAATAAGATGCGGCTTCATCAGATTACCGCCATTCGCCACTGCCGATACGGCCATAACCTGCTGGATCGGCGTCACCAGCACCTGCCCGTGGCCGTATGAAGCAGCGGCCACATCTGCCGCATATTCAAAGCGAATCAGTCCGCTGTTCTCACCAAGCATTTCAATCTCAGTCTTCTTGCCGAAGCCGAATTTCTCGATGTACGATTTCAATTTCTCTTCCTTCAATTTCTCGTAGCCTAGCTTGACGAATGCTACGTTGCTGGATCGCTTCAAACCCTCTAAATAAGTGATCGTTCCCCAGGTCTGATTCACGTCGCCAATGGGTACTCCGCCGGCTATGATTTTGCCAGACACGAACTTGTCATCCGGATTGAAGATGCCCTCCTGTACGGCTGCCGACAGCGTCACGATTTTGAACGTCGACCCAGGCTCATAACGCGATTGGACTGCATGGTTATAAAAAGCGGATAGGTCCTTGGCTTTCCAATATGAATTCGGATCAAAATCCGGCATATTGGCCAGTCCCAGGATGTCGCCCGTTTTCGGATCGGCCGCGATGACTGTCATGCTTTTGGGCGTATATTTGTTATACACCTCGCGCATCGAATTCACGATATATTGCTGGATCGTGCTATCTATCGTCAAGTAGATGTTGCTGCCGTCCCGGGAAGGCTGAAATACTTCCGATGCTGTGGGAAGCTTATTTCCTAACCGATCCTTCTCATATTGTAGGAAACCGACAGTGCCTCGAAGCTGTTCATCGTACATTTTCTCAATCCCGCCGATGGGATTGTTCTGCTTATCCATATATCCAAGAACGTGTGAGGCCAGCGCATTCTTCGCATAGAACCGCTTGACCTCGGGCAGCAGGTAAAGTCCGACGTCGCGCAATTTCGTCATATCTTTTAATTCCTCGATAAATTCGCGCAATTTCTTGGCTGTTTCGTCGTCCAACTTCCATCCTTCATTGCGCACCTCGACCTGAGGATAATATTCGTCTTTGCCGTCCTTTGTTCTCATTTTTCGTGTAAGCTCAAAGAGTTCATTCTCAGGCTTTTTCAGTACGGCATGCAACTTGTCTACGATGGTGCGCTCCATATCAATCCGTTTCTCGATCAGATGCCCCTTCTTGCGGAGCTCCTGAATCACCTTGGGGCTTATCGCTACGGTATAAGTACGGGCATCCATGGCCAATACGTCGCCATTCTGATCATAGATCGTTCCCCTGATAGGAGTCAGCTCCTTCCTCACGGACCACGAATCTCTCGCTTGCTCCATCCAGAACGATTGATTGATAACCTGATACCAGAACAGCCGAACGAAAATGACCCCGAAAAAGATTGTGAAGATGGCTCCAATCAATAATGTGCGCAACTTTATTCGCTTGATCACCTTATCCCTCTTTCTAAAAGTAATTGACATGATTATATAAACGTGGTACGTTTGCGAGTTAGCAAGCGCAGCTCGGGCTTTCTATCAAATTAGATGCTTCAATGCAGGAAACAGTTTCATTTTCTTCATGAAATTGTGCGCTGTGATGAAATATATTGGGTTAATGCTCACTGATACGCTATTATCTTGTATAGCATCAATTTCGCTATTAAACTTACAAAAGCAGGTGTTTACCATGTCTGAGGTAGTAATCGATCCGAAAATATGTCCCTTGTGCGGCAATGAGAACCACTGCGCATACCAGGCAGGCCGCCCCCATCAGGAATGCTGGTGTATGACTCTATCGGTGCCGCAAGCGCTGTTGGAGAAAATTCCACAAGAATTGCGCAGAAAGGCTTGTGTCTGCGAGCAATGTGTCCGTGCATTTCTCCAATCAACCAAAGGAATGAATGAGTGACATCAACCTTACGAGTAAAATTTGAACAAATATGCATACTACTCATGTCTGGAACACAGTGGAACGCACATATGTTGCCTTCCCATCATTGACAGGCTCTGGAGGTAGTATGCTATGGATTTCTCATTCATTGGGGAAGCAGTCATTGTTCTCAGCTTTGGCTATTGTCTGCTTCGCCTTCTCGGTAAAAAAACGGTCGGAGAAATGACAGGCGTTGAGATCATTACGCTGCTCGCGATGGCCTCCATGATTGGACATGCTGTCAAAGGGGACGGTCTATTGCGAACATTGATAACCTTATGCATCTTTGTCACTCTTCTCCTCACCATTCAATTCCTTGCCATTAGGTTCAATTGGGTCGAGAAGTGGTTCGTGGGGAGATCAACGGTAGTAATTGAGGATGGGGTTATTGTTGAGAAGAGTCTCAAAAAGCTGCGACTAACCGTCGATCAGCTAGAAGCAAAATTAAGAACAAAGGGGATTACATCGTTCTCGGAAGTGAAAACAGCAACAATCGAGATGAGCGGTCATATCGGTTACGAGTTGGCACGACATGCTAAGCCTGTGACGATCGGAGAATTAGAAAGGATTATGAAAGCATGGAACAAAACTGTTCCGAAGCAGCCCCAGAAAGAAGAGAATTTATTCGATGAAGTTAAGCAGGATGGACACCGGAAAAAGATTGCTCCCCATTTGGAATGAAGCCCAACTGGATTTACACTATATGCAACCTACTATGTAAGGTACTCTCATACGACTGATGAAGATAATAAAAGGCCGACCCATAGGGTCGACCTTTTTACAAGCTGTTTAATCGCTGATTGAGGTTGTATTGGCTTCAGTCTGTTCTAGTTTTGCTGCAGCTTTGTTTCTTCTTCTCTTGCGAATAATCAAAAAGATAACCAAGATTGGAACAGCAATGAGGAAGATATACAGCGAGACGTGCTTAACCATTCCTTCTGCAGATCTCCCATACAAATAAAACAGCAGACCTACTGCATAGAACTTAACTGCTCTTCCGATTGCTGCATATCCGATAAGTCTCCATAGTGGGAAATTCATGCAGCCGGATAGAATCGTAAATACTTTGAACGGAATTGGAGTAAAAGAGCCGATAAGAATCGTAGTTTCTCCATTCTTCTTAAACATTTGATTGGCGCCGTCAATCCATGATTTTTTAAGGATTTTCTCCAAGACGGAGTGGCCTAACAGCTTACCGATCATGTAGCCTACTGGAGTACCGAGCAGACATGCAATATATCCTGCTGTTGCTAGCCATAAGGCATTTGATGGATCCAGTAAGCTTAATGGCACCTGCAAGAAGAAGGCTGGTACAGGAAAAATAACTGCATCTGCGAAAGAGTGGATGACTAGCCCCCATATCCCATAGTCCATTAGAAAATCAATGATGTTTTGAAACATAATCTACTCCTATCCGGAAAAATTCTTTCTATAAATTGATTGGTAAATCTCATTTTACCTTATTTCGTGTTGCGAATGATTACACTTTGGTAATGTTGACATTTGCTGTTTGGAAGCCAACTGTTATAGAAATGTACTCATTCCGCTCTCAGGTATAGACGTTTTTTTGTTGCCGCATCCCTTCACACGAAATGGTGGAATATGCTACCAATACAATATTCGTTTCATCGGCCAATGCGCTAGGTAATATCCCCTACTGTTGTTAGTACGGGGCTAAAGTCCTAATCGTTTCAAGTAAAATAAGCATACTGATTTTTCATGCAACTTGACAATGTTATTTTTATTCCAACCATCAGTTGAATCTCGCCTTCCTCTCATTCCAAAGGTTTGCAATGACAATTATCCTACTACGTTTATATGTCTTTTTCTATTTTAACATGTCACTCAAGAATTTTGGCAGAAAATGACGAAGACCGCTCCATGGGCGTAAGCGGTCTTTCAATTGTGTTTATAAATAATAATCGCTTTAAAAATGTCATTGATGCCGATTCCAAAGGAGCAAAACAAAGTGTGATTTTCATTACGCATTGTTATTGTTTCTGATATTGTTCGAAATAGTGAACCAAATTTTCCTGAGCTGTGTTTATATCACAGAAGCTGGCACAAAGGGATCCCAATCGATAGCGTCCGGTCTTCACAAAAAAATAAAACTTGCATAAATGAGAGGAGTAATATTCACATGAAATACGTAAAGAAGGCAGCCGTTGTCGCAACGGGTATCGCGTTGTTGTTTGGCACCGCAAATATGACGGAGGCATTTGCAAACCAAACAAACTCCGCACAGGAGTTGGAATCGAAAACGCCGGCGGTTGGTAAGGAAGCTGTTGAAGCGGCAAAAGCTGAACTCTCCCAGAAAGTAAATGGGGAGATTGGAAAGAATACAGGGGATACGTACCTCTTGTACGTAAGTGACCCAAGTCTCAATGGCGGATCTGCATTCTTGTATTATCTGGATATGTTCAAATTCACAAATTATGATGATTATTTAAACCAGGCAGGCAAACTGCAGGGTCCTGTGCTTCAAAAGCCGGAAGGTCTGCCTGAAGGTTATAAATTTGAGAATGGAAACATCCAACCCCCGATTGCAAAGCATCATAAGGAGTTTCAACGAGAAGTGAAAGCGGAAGCGGAAGCTCAAGGAAAAGGCGTCTATTACAAAAAATTCGACTGGAACGAAATGGGCGAAATCAATCTTACATTCGTAAACGGAAAAGACAATTTAGAAATGCAAGTAGCGCACAGTCTTGGCAGAAAAACGGCAAACAACGGATACCGGTACATTAAATCAACTGAAGTCGATGCCGAACAAGGCAAGAAGATCCCTGGCTTGGTTCGAAACAAGCTGATATGGTCAGATCAGGATCATATTTATAGCATCACAACCAATCCGGGCAACCCGCTCACCAAAGAAGATTTGATAAAGTTTGCTGAAACGGCTGTAAAGAAATAAGAAGGATTGTCCTAGCCTGGTGACGTAAGCAGGTATACAAGCAGGCGACCCAAGGAATAAATGCAGACAAACTTAACTCGGGTTCAGAAGAACGCCGGCCAGATCACATCATGGATCTGGCCGGCTTTTTTCGCATCCAATTGAAATACTGCATATTTGTTATATGACACTACCCTAGCGCAGTTATATCTATATCGATAAATAGGTTCCTGTACAAGACGCTTCAGAGCTAACGATTTGCTCCGGTGTACCTGCCGCTATAACCTGACCTCCAGAGTTGCCTCCGCCTGGCCCCATATCAATGACCCAATCTGATGCCGCAATCAGATCGGTATTATGTTCGACCAAGATTACGGTATTTCCGGCATCTACAAGCTTATCCAATAATACATACAGCTTGTGTATATCGAGCGGATGCAAGCCTGAAGACGGTTCGTCCAACAGATACAGGGTGTGACCGTTAGCAGGTGCACTCAGTTCCCTAGCAAGCTTTAAGCGCTGCCCTTCCCCACCGGAAAGCGTTGTTACAGATTGTCCCCATTGGAGATAGCCAATACCAACATCACACAACAGCTTAAGCAGCTTCGCCATTTTTGGGTGGCCCTTAAATAGTGATAAACTCTCTTCAATACTGAGCTCTAAAATGTCAGCTATGGTGTAGTCTTCATACGTAACGGCCAGAACTTCCGGAATAAACCGCTTGCCATGACAAGCTGGACATTGCACACGCAGATGCGGGAGGAAGTGCATATCGACTTCGACGATACCGAGTCCTTCGCACTGCTCACATCTTCCGCCCGGTGAATTGAAGGAAAAATATTTCTCGTTCAAGCCACGTGCCTTTGCTTCTGGAAGTGAGGCGAACACCTTGCGAAGCAAGGTATACAGATCTGTATAAGTTGCCACACTCGAGCGCTGCATTCGCGATATGGGAGATTGATCTACAGTAATGATGCTGTTAACTTTATTCAGCCCTGTGACTTCCCGGCATCCTTCAACTCGGCCTCCAGTGCCGCTGGCATTTGCCAACAGATCGAATACGAGTGTCGACTTGCCAGAACCTGAGGCTCCAGATACCGAGATCAGACTGCCTAATGGGAATGACACGGATACCTGCTTCAAGTTATGAAGGGTTGCCTCATGAATGGAGATGACATCCCCATTGCCTTGTCGGCATTTGGATTGAAGACGTGATTGCGCTCTAACATAATGTCCAGTCACGGAGGAAGTCTGTTCCATAAGTTGCTTAAGCGTGCCTTGCCCAACAATCTCTCCTCCGAACCGACCTGACCCTGGGCCGATATCGATAATGTGATCCGCCTGCTGCATCACACGTGTATCATGCTCGATCATGAGTACAGTATTACCCATATCGCGCAATTCCTTCATCACCTTGATCAGACCATCTGTATCCTTTGGATGAAGGCCGGTGGTCGGCTCATCAAGGACATACAGTACACCAGTTAACCCAGAGCCAAGGATCGATGCTAGCCGTAGTCGCTGCGCTTCTCCGCCTGATAATGTGATCATCTGTCTGTCGAGCGATAAGTAGCCAAGTCCTACAAGAATGACGCGCTTTATTTTACCAAGGAGTTCTTCGAGTACGGCTAGAAGGATCATATCGCCTTCCATACGAGACTTCGCATGAACGGCAAGCAACCAATCATTCAGCTCTTCTAACGAGCATCTCGCTAGGCTAGGCAGGGTACGGCCTTCGACGGTAACTGTCCTGCTCTCGGGCTTCAGACGATCTCCCCTGCAATCGGGACATGATTGAGTCGTAAAATAAGCCGCCTCGCTTGACTGCCCATTCCGCTCCTTGTACTTCTGCCACATTGCAGTCAGTACACCTTTAAATCGGCCTTTGCCAACTGTTTTGGGCGGTTCAATATTCGGGAAGTGACATGCAAATGCTTCGCTCTCCACCCCATGCTTCAATAATTCCCATTGTACAGGGCTGAAACTGTGCAGCGGCCCACTCATATCCAAGCCATAATGCTTCCCTGCCGCCTCAATAATGTTGGCTTGATAATCAGTTAGGGATTCGTACCAGAAGGTTACGGCGCCTTCACGAATCGTTTTCTCCTTGTTGAATACAGCCTCAACTTGAATATCGACTATGGTCCCTAAACCACTGCACGTGGAACACGCACCGCTTGGTGTATTGAAGGAAAAATCCGCCTTCGTCAGTGGCATGTGTGGCTGTGAGCAGGCTGGACACTTCATTGACTCACCTGCAACGTCTACGGAAGAAGGAGATATGCTCTCTCCACAGAACTTACATGTCCTAACTCCCTTTTTCTCATAGACTGTCCGCAAATACGTGTACATATCCGTAATCGTCCCAACAGTTGAGCGAGGATTGCGGTTCGTCACATGCTGTCCAATCGAGATAGACGGTGCAAGTCCAGTAATCGAATCGACATTAGGCTTGGCAATGGATTCGGCGGATATTCCACTAGACTCCACATACTGCCTCTGGCATTCCCGCTGCAATATGTCCATAGCAAGTGTTGATTTACCCGAGCCGGAAGGACCCGTAACCACGATAAGCTGATGCTTTGGAATGTCTAATGTCACATTCTTTAAATTATTTTCTCTTGCGCCTTGAATACGGATAACATCTTTCATGCAGCACCCTCCATCATTCTAAAGTGACGGTGAAATACGAGTTACATGATCCACTTTACAACATTCATGCAAGTGCTAGAGTTTTATAAAAAAATGTGTTGATAGACACAGACTTATCGTGCAAAACTTTAGCACGGTGCTTTAAGGTTTTACTAGAAGATTTGATTTTATGGGAAGCGATCTGATACAGTGAGATCATTACTAGATGAGGAGGAAAGACATGCAGTATTACAAGCCTGTGGATATCGCAAGGGCACTTCATATCAGTACGAGTGCTCTTCGGCATTATGAATCCTGGGGAGTGGTTCCTGCACCGGATCGCGATGCGAATGGATACAGGTTGTACACCGACGTACATCTTGCTTATTTTCGATGTCTTCGTGCGTTGTTCCCTGGCTTTGGGGTGGGGCTAACTTGTACAGTTCTTAAGCATATACAGCAAGAAGAGGTGGACGAAGCCTTCTGGCTTGTCAATGAGGAACAGGCTAACTTGCATCAGGAGAAGGTTGTGGCAAATCAATTGCTAACGGTATTGGAGCAGATTGACCTGCCGACTATAGGGAATAAGTCATACAAGAGCCCAATGACCATCGGCGAAGCTGCTGAATATACAGGGGTTGCCGCGTCTGCCATCCGACATTGGGAGAAGGAAGGGTTAATCATCCCGGAACGCAATCCCGAGAACGGGTATCGGATATTCAACGCGCTGCATATCCGCAAAATATTGCTGCTTCGCACCTTGCGCAGTACGTTATATTTTCTCAAAAGCATGAAAGAAATTGTAGATGCTCTTGACCATCACAGCATCGAGCAGGCCAAAAAAGTGACGGAAAATGCTATCCGCAGCCTCCATGATCGAAATCGCCAGCAATTCCGAGGAGTACATGAACTTGTTAAACTGTGCAAGGTGCTGCAGCTGATGTAAGTTATCGTAAAGTGACTGCAACTAAGTTGTCGCTTCTTCTGCATTCGTGATTACGTTACTGTACCTTTTTCACCATATGTTCATAATCTTCCCCTGCAATTGTTATGATCTTGCCATCTGCTGTATACCCTTGTGCTTCATACAATTGCTTCGCTCGCGTGTTCGCAACGTTCACTAACAGCGAGGCGATGCTGAACCCGAATTGAGCTGCTTCTAATTCGAACGCCTTCATGAGCTTCGTTCCGATCCCTAATCCACGCTGAGAAGAATCTACAGCCAATGAATCCAAGTAGTACTCTTCCCCTTCTGTTTCTTTGATAAGTTGAACAGGATTGCCTTGAAGAGTAGATAAACGTTCCTCCAATGGGCGATCCAATTCGACCAGCTTGTACCCCGCATAAGCCAATGCATAGCCGACGGGTACATCTTCTTGCAACCAGACCATACTGTTCTTCCAGCTCAAGCGGTTGTCGGGCTGCTTATAGAATTGCTCGAGTATGCGCATCGTCTCATCTCTGTTCGTAGTTCCAGATAGTTCATAGGCGATGGTGCCGATCGCCTCCATCATCAGAGGGATAATGTACTTGCTGTCTTCTGGTGTAGCTTTGCGAATCATGAATGATACCTCCTGAAGAGTAATGACAGCTGATCATCCTCTAGTATTGCCCTCCTGAGGGATGAGAGTCATCTGTAATAGCTGTCATCTATTATTGTACACATGTCCAATGATGAATGGTCAATGATAAATAAGTTGTAACTATTTACATAATTGGTCAGGAGCAAATATGACCACTGTCAACCTGTTTGCGTAAATATTTCTTTCCTCGAAACAGTCTGGATTTCACCGTATTGATTTCAAGGGACAAGACATTCGATATTTCTGCAAGCGAATATTCCGATAAGTAACGCAGCCGGAACACATCTCGATATGCATCGGGCATTTCATTCACGATGTTAATTACGTTGTGTTGAACTTCTTGTTCAAGAATTTGCTGTTCAGGTCCTTGAGTCTGATCCTGCAGGGTTTCGATTAATGGTTGTTCTTGATTTTCGTAGGCAATGTTCTCCGTAAAATGTACGGCAGGTTTACGACTACGCTGCCGTATGAGATCAATGCATAGATTTTTTACAATAAGCTTCATCCAGCTGCATATTTTGCAAGAGAAGTTGTACCGATGCAAATTTCGAAATATGCGAATAAACGCCTCTTGTACAACATCCTCTGCGTCTTGTTGATTGCGGACATAACGATAAGCGTGCTGAACTAGCAAGCTACGATATTCGATATATAATTTCGTATATACGCGTTCATCTCCGGCGAGTACGAGTTGTTGAATCTGATCTATGCTGGTGTTCATGGTTCCTCCAAATATCCTTACCCCATCGCGCAAACGCAATATGTGTATACTTGCTTGGGTACGTTATCGTGCTCTATCGAACATACAATAACATAAACTTATGAAGATAATATGAAGTTCAGATGAAAAATAAATGATATTCCCCAAATCATTGTTACAAATTGTTGCTTTTCATGCTTGTTGGTGAAAACCTGTACGCCTGCACGAAAAAAAGCCGCATTACACTCCAACCCGTTGAAGTGTAACGCAGCTTCATTCATTTGCATATCATTTCATTATTCGATGTAGTCCTTCAAGCGTTTGCTGCGGCTTGGATGTCTTAACTTACGCAAAGCCTTTGCCTCGATTTGGCGAATCCGCTCACGCGTAACACCAAATACTTGGCCTACTTCTTCCAATGTCCGAGTACGACCATCATCGAGTCCGAAGCGCAAGCGAAGAACATTCTCTTCACGTTCAGTGAGCGTATCAAGGACATCACCTAGCTGTGTCTTCAAGGACTCATAAGCTGCTGATTCTACTGGAGATTGGGCGTCCTGATCCTCGATGAAGTCGCCAAGCTTGGTATCATGCTCTTCCCCGATTGGAGTTTCCAGTGAGATTGGATCTTGAGAGATCTTCATAATCTCGCGAACCTTCTCCACACTCAATTCCATTTCCTTAGCGATCTCTTCTACCTCAGGCTCTCTGCCAAGCTCCTGCACCAGCTGTCTGGAGACACGAACAAGCTTATTGATCGTTTCAATCATATGAACTGGAATACGAATCGTTCTTGCCTGATCGGCGATCGCGCGCGTAATTGCTTGTCGAATCCACCATGTGGCATAAGTACTGAATTTAAAGCCTTTTGTATAATCAAATTTATCTACAGCTTTAATCAGACCCATGTTGCCCTCTTGAATAAGATCTAAGAGTGACATGCCTCGCCCGGCATACCGTCTTGCAATGCTCACGACCAAGCGAAGGTTAGCTTCTGTAAGCATTTTCTTCGCTTCTTCATCGCCTTCTGCAATACGTTTAGCCAAATCTACTTCTTCTTCGGTGCTTAGAAGACCAACCCGGCCAATTCCCTTTAGATACATCCGCACAGAGTCATCTATCTTGACTCCTGGAGGTAGTAAATTAATATCTGCATCTGAATGAGTTTGCTCATTGTGTTCTTCGTTAGTCAAACTGTCGCCCCCCTAAAAGTATGCGTACGTATTCGAGCCGTTTTTTTCCGGTATGTGAGTGAATTACTCATAATTGACAAAGAAAAAAGTCTATGATATGATTTATTTTAATTGCATGTAAAAATTAAGAGCACACACTATAGTAACATATACCTAGTAATTTTTCAATACTAATATTTGTATGTTGATCATACAATGAACCCCCCGGCATTCATGCCGGGGGGTTTTTATGTTTCTCGTCTGTGAATTATGCTGCAAAGTGCTTATGATGGAGCTTTACGTTAATACGTGTCCGCCATCTACATGGATAACGGTACCGGTCACGAATGAATTCGTGAGTAGATACATTACGCTCTGCGCAGCATCTTCTGGAGTTCCTACACGCTGTACGGGAAGACGGCTTGCGATCGATTCATACAATTGCTGGCGTGCTTCTTCCGTCATCTTGCTTCGAGAAGGTGTATCCATGATTCCTGGTGATACAACGTTTACCCGAATTGGCGCAAGTTCCAACGCTACCGTCTTCCCCATATTGGATACAGCAGCATTGGCCGCGCCGAGAATAGATGAACCGATCATCGATTTATAGGCAACAACGCCAGAAAATAACACGATTGAGCCATTAGGAGACAGCTTTGGAGCGCCGTATTTGACTGCATAATATTGTCCCCAGAATTTATTCTCGAACAATTGTCTTGCCTGAGTCGTACCCGTCTTCAGGAACGGGCCGCCAGACGTCTCTGCCGCACTTACGACAAGATGGTCAAATGATCCAATATTCTGAAAGAATTGCTCTACCTCATGTTCAATCGTGAGGTCAAGCTGTTGAACCGATGCTTTCATTCCAAGCTGTTCCTTGGCATGCTGCAGCTTGTTCTCGGAACGGCTTGCTATGACGACTTCAGCTCCATGAGCAATCGCTTGCTTAGCAGATTCAAGTCCGATGCCGGAGCTGCCACCGATAAATACAACCTTCTTATTGTGCAACATATTCATCTGTGAATACCTCCATTAAGTGCTGCTCAAGATTGGCAATATAGTGATCAATGTTCGGGTTCTTAACTACATCGTAGCAAGAAAAGCTTGGTAAAGGTTTCATACCGAGAAACTTGTGTATGCGATGAAGGTGACTTAGAACATTGTCCAAGCCCTCCCCTTCAAAGAATTGATCCTTTCTCTCAAATGCAGAGGATGGGGCGTTCCAAGTCGTGGAGAGCATGTATTTCTTGTCTGTCAGCAATCCACCTGCGCCATATTGTTCGGAACCAGTGAAGAATGTACCGTATGCATACACCTCATCCATATAGGTTTTGAGCAGACCTGGTACACTGAACCAATAGATTGGTGTCTGATAAATGACAACATCGGCCCAGTAAAATTTCTTCTGTTCTTCCTCGATGTTATAACCATTTTGGATAACTGTTGTATTGACATTGTGGTGTGGACGTAACACACGAACCATGTTTTCCATTAAGGTGTTGTTCAGTTTCCCTTCAGAAGAACGGTATTGTTGATGACCGTTAATAATCAGAATATTTTTCATCGAATTCAGCTCCTTGAGTGTGAAGTATTGGCTGCAAGAACAGTATAATACTCAATAATTCCTTTAAGGAAGTACTGATATTTTATTCAGCTTATTTCCGTTAGGGAAGTATTGTGTTATGATGGGACGTAACATCTAAAAATTGTTGAGGAGGATCGATCATGCTTCATCCATCTGAACCTGTAACATTGACAAAAGGAACCCCTGGTCAAACCTGCCCTATCGCGAAAACGCTTGATATAATTGGTACGAAATGGACGTTTTTGATTATTCGTGACTTGTTGATCGAGGGAACAATGCGGTTTAGCGATTTATTGAAAGCAATGGATGGAATAAGTCCGAAGACACTCTCGCTTCGATTGAAGGAACTGGAGCAGCACGACATTGTGATGAGAAAAGTATACCCTGAGGTTCCTCCCCGCGTAGAGTATTCGCTAACAGAGAGAGGCAAACTACTGGAAGGGACATTCATTGAGCTGAAGAGATTCGGATTACAGTTATGAATGTAAATGAAGCCGGAGCAAGCACTGACTGCCTGACTCCGGCTATTGATGCAGAACTTCATTCGCGTCTGTTCACTTCAACGTGAGCTTCTTCTTCCATTTCCGTTCTTCACCAGCATCGTTGCGGAATACGAAGGTGACCTCACCATTCTCTCCCTTTAACTGTTCGTCATAGATAAATCCTGAAAATTGATGATTTCCGCTAATATAGAAGCCATCCTCCCCATTTCCACCATGTTCGATAGCTTGCTTTGTCGTATTGATAATGTCTGTTTTCTCTGATTTCCAACTCATCTCGGCTAGTGCATATCCTTTAGGGAGCTGCTCCACTTGAAAATAAAAATGATGCTCGGATTGGCCTGGATACGTCGACTGGTCGACGACAACCAGTATTGGAGTTTCCTGCTTAACCTTCTCCTTCGCTGCAGGCGTTGGTTGAGCGTTCTTACCTGAGTCTGCTGTTCCTGTTGTTCCGCATGCGCTCAGCAGCATGAACAATATAAGACTAATAAGAAGCCATTGCGATTTATTCGTGTACATTGTTGTCACCCACTTCACCTATTGATCGAGCTACTGTGAAATAAAACGATACGCCATCCTTCGTGTTCTCTACCCCATACGTGCTGCCGTGCAGTTCAAGAATATGCCTGCAGATCGCCAGCCCTAAGCCTGTTCCGCCGGATTTGCGATCCCGCGAGCGCTCACCTCGGTAAAATTGCTCCCATACCCGTAGAAGCTGTTCTTCTGATAGTTGAGGCCCGTTATTGTCAATCTGAAAACTATATTGCTCTGTTGATATGCGGTTCAATGCAATTCGAATTGTGCTATGTTCAAAGGCATACCGAATGGCATTGCTCAGCAAGTTCACGATAACCTGTTCCATTCGTCTAGCGTCGGCCGTCACACGTACATGCTCTTCTGACGTGAACTCGATGATCAACTGTTTACTGCTCCGCTGAACATCGAACGAGTCAACGGCCTTGCGAACCTGTTCATCGATCAAATAATTGCTTCGATTCAGTCTTACCGCCTTCGCTTCATATCTGGACAACTCCAGCATATCCATAATCAATGCATTCATCTTATCTACTTCGGACAGAATGTGAGCTACATAACGATCTCGCTTGTCGTATGCAACATTGTCCTGCAACCCTTCGGCGAACCCCTTGACAATTCCGAGCGGGGTCTTCAGTTCGTGTGAGATATTCGCGATCAGTTCTTTGCGGAGCCGTTCCAATCGTGCTTTCTCCTGCATATCTTCCTGCAGCTTTGTATTCGCATTGGTCAGTTCCCGCAGTGTATCATCGAGATTCGAGGACAATATATTCAAGCTTCGCGACAGCTCGCCGAACTCATCCTGCGAGCGGATCGGCGTGCGAACGGTGAAGTCTAGATTCGCCATGCGGGCAGCCAATTGGCTCAAGGCTACTAGCGGCTTCGACACTATTCTGGAAAATACAAAGGATAATAAGAGTAAAATCATAATCACGCTGGGTACCACATATATGAAATAGCTTGTTAATAGACTTACCGCCTCGCTAACCGGCTGCAGAGATGTCATGACGAACATATAGGACATGTCCTCGTTCCCGCTTCGGAGCCGCTCAAGCACCAGCATATAATTCACACCGCTCCATGGATCGCTCCACTTCATGTGAGCAGCCTGCCCTTCCCCCAGCTGTGACAAGGAATCCATCTCTTGTGCCATCCATTCTCTCAGCGCTTGCTCGACCAGCATGTTCTGATAATACGGATTATAGCTTCTCTGATCTGGCAGCAGCAGCTCTGTAATGACACCCGTCACTTGGCTATGTCCACTGTTCGGTTCCGCAGCCAAAGCAGCGGACTTCGTAATCGTAACGGGCTTCATAACTTGATTCTGTTCGTCGATGAAGAAGCCCTCCACCGTAATGATATCGCCTGCGTTCAGTTTCTGCGGAATATCGCCAGATTGCATCCCATCAGAAGTAATCCGTATCGTTACTGTCTTATCTCTAACCTTTATATCGATATAGTATGGTTCTAATCGCAGATTTTGAAAGCGTTTATCAAGAATAGCGGCACTCGCATCATATTCATTCATGATCGTTCCGATATACCGCGCAGCCGTGTTTCTGTCTGCAGGCTGTTGCGCGAATGTATAGCTGAACCCTTCTACCGCTGTCGTGAGATCCTGAATTTTCGAGCTTTGATAATACCGTTCGAAGAAAAGCTTCTGACCAATTAATATAGATCCCAGTAGAACCAAGACAAATATTGAGGTTGCAGCAAATAATTTGGTCGTTACACTCCTCTTCTTCATCTAGGTGCCTCGAACTTGTATCCGGAACGAATAATGGTCTGTATCCACTGCTGCTCTGAGCCGAGCTTCGCACGCAGCTTCTTCACATGCGTATCGACTGTGCGTAGATCGCCAAAATAATCGTAGCCCCAGACACCATTCAAGATACTGTCCCGCGATAGTACAGACCCCTCATGCTTCATAAAGTAGAGCAGCATGTCATATTCCTTTGGTGTTAACGATACAGGAACTCCACCTACCTGAACGGTATGTGAGCGCCGATTCACGCTGATTTCTCCATATAAAGTAATGTCGCCATCTCTGCCCAGCGTGCCTTCAGCTCGCTTCACTAGGGTTTTGGCTCTTGCTAACAGCACCTTGGGACTGAACGGCTTCGTCACATATTCATCTGCTCCAAGCTCGAAGCCCATAATCTGATCATCATCCTCTGCCCTAGCCGTAATGATAATGATCGGGACATTGGATTGACGTCTGATACGCCTGCATACGGACCAGCCATCCATTTCCGGCATCATAATATCCAGGATGACTAGATCGACGGCAATCTGCCCGAACAGTTCCATCGCTTGTAGACCGTTCTCGGCTTCGTGCACATCCCAATTCTCTTGTTTGAAATAATCTGATACGAACTCACGAATGAGAGCGTCGTCTTCCACGAGTAGTACCTTTCGCCCCATTACCGCACTCTCCATTTATACATTAATCGTCAGCGTTATAAATTCATTGCATATATCGCGATTTTACCATCAATTTTACTAATCCACATTTCACCATCGCCTATCATAACGCCATTGTAGTTAACGAACAACTTGTTTACTTCTTGTGCTAATACCTTCTGTCTCACTTTTTTCGTTATGATGCTGTTGTATTGCTTCACAAACGCAGTCTTGCTTGCGATTTGCGTGGAATGCCCAGCTTGGTTCACACGCAGCGGGTACGATACCATTTCCGCGACTGCCTTCTTATCATTGGCAGCGACAGCAGATTGCAGGTTAACGATGAAGTCGTTCACTTCCTGAGGATCATCGATGTCTGCAACTTCATAAGGATTAACCTCATCAGCCTGTGGAGCTGGAGGAGTCATTAGACCGCTTACTGCACCCGGTACATCTGCATAGACTTGGCTGGTTAATACGGACATGGTTACGATAGCACCAATAAATATTATTGTTATCCCTTTGTTCATTGAAATGGCCTCCCACATTCAGGTTTACAAAGGTTATTATAGAGATCATTTGTGTTCATCATGTGTACACGGTATGAAAGGACTCCGAACATATGTAAGTGGACAATTTCAAGTGGCCTTCATTGAATTAACTAGGAAATGGATACAGAGAGCTAGCATTAGTATGAGCAATATCGATCCACGTATGTACTTCTTTCAATCGCTGATTTGGTTCACAACCTATTGATGTCATAACTGTTCCTAGATTTTTTGGATATAAGAGGGTGTGTCGATAAGCAATGTACAGCGAGGAATGACTCTGTCAAACATTTGCAAAGATAGTTGGCGGCCAACCTGAATTCTCGGGTGGGAAATGCGTGGCAACAATTCTGCGTAGGCGTATTCGGGCATTCATTTGCGAAAAAAGCAGCCCAGCCCATACAGCAATGGACTGGGCACATCTGTGAATATCTACCCTTGTGTCTCCAAATCTTCATGAATGAACGTCCAATTATTCAAGATGTCGCGAAACACCTTTTGAACGATAAGCAATTCATCTTCATCATAATGATCGAGGATGCCTAGAAACCGCTGTTCTAGTTGACCGTGCACCCGTTCATGCAATACATTCAGTTTCTTTCCCTTCGGATTCAAGCGGAAATAAACTTCTTTCTTATTATCGCTTAGTTGTGTTCTTCGTATGAAATCATAAGACAATAACTTGGAGCATATTCGGGATATAGTGGCTTTGGACGTTCGCAATCGATCCGCGAGCGCCGTAACATTAATAGGCTCATGCTCTCCTATGCTGGAAATGACGTGAAGCTCTGTTACATTGAGTTGCAACTCCTCACTGAACTCATCACCCAGCTTCCTCAACTCTTGGACTATAATCTTCTGAATCGCATCCTCATGCTCCTCCTGCTGATGAATGAGTTCGACAAATATGTCGTACAATGCATGCTTGCTATAAGGTGAATTTACTTGATCCATGCCCTTCCTCCGCGTAAACTAATGCTTCTATTATACCCTATCCTTCACCAGCAGAATAGCAGGTGGCATGCGTTGTTCATGTCGATTAGCAAGATCAGCAACATAGTATTGGCTGCATGGGAGCAGATGCGAATTAGGAAGTCAGAAGAGAAGAGTCAAGCGAGTAATTTATCGCGAACACCAGCGTTGGATTCCATATTGCAATAGTGCAGGCAGTTCAGATCGTGCATCGGAATGCTTGCGTAATGCCCATGCTACATGTCCGTCAGGTCGAATAAGAACCGCATATACGTCTTCCCAACCCGCGCGTCGTGCCGCAATGGTGGCCTGTATGATTCGCAATGGAGCGGATGTGGGAACCTCAACAGAATCAGGTAATTTATCTTCAAGCAGTAGACATATATAGCAACCTGTATGCAGGAGTGAATACAAGGAAGTGAACTCACCGTTGGCAAGGTAAAGATCTAGATTAGGTAACCTCGTCCCATTGAGAACATGGGTTGGCATCTCTGGATCTTGTTCATATAAAACATCCAATGCAGAAATACGTTCAGCTAAGTATCGATTGGCCTCAGGGAATGTCAACAAGTGGGCTATCGTCTTTCTTAGTTCTAAGCCTGCTGGCGTAAAATCAATCAATTTCGTCTGCACTTCGGTGTTGCGCAGCACGCTGTCGGCAACCTGATGTCGTTCCTGATGATAACTGTCAAGCAGCCAATCAGGCGCCCAGCCTTGAATTTCACCTGCCAATTTCCAGCCCAAGTTCATCGCTTCTTGCATACCAACGTTAAGTCCCTGTCCCCCAGATGGAAAGTGTATATGTGCAGCATCACCGGCCAGAAATACGCGACCGGAACGGTATTGTCTCGCAATTCGGGTGGCATTGCCGAACCGCGACATCCATACAGGATCGGACATACCGAAATCAGTACCGCAAATGCGTTGCATGCTGCTTCTTAATTCCTCTAGAGTGACAGGCATTTCTTTTGGATACTTCGAGCACACGGGATCGGCAACCACAATGCGGTATTTAGCCTCCGGAAGCGGTATAATCATCGCATTGCCATGCTGATTGAATTCTATCAATGCATTTCCAACCGGTGGTTGGCCGAGCGTTACATCACCTAACGCACCAGTCATCGTGCTGTCCGACCCGTCAAATGGAATATGTGATTGTTTGCGAACGATGCTTCCTGCTCCATCTGCACCAATCACATATTCTGCTTGGAATGTAATCACACCCTGTGAACCAACAGCAACGACTTCAACCAACTCTTCATCTTGTTGAACACTCACAACATCAACTCCCCTATGAAAAGGAACATCGAAGCTGCGCACCTCTTCTTCGAGAACTCTCTCCGTTACCGTTTGCGGGATGAATAAAACATGATTTGAGCGTGTATCGAGGACAGTAAAATCCAGTCTTGTTGGCAGCGATGAAAAATGACCGGTCGGCATCATATAACCTTCTTTTATAAAACTCCCGAGCAATCCTCTCATTTCAAGGATCTCCAAGGATCGAGGATGAAGATTGGTTGCTTTTGAAAATATCCCAGGTTCAGTCTGACGTTCGAGAATGCATGCATTTACGCCAAACCGTGCCAACTCTGAAGCCAGCATCAGTCCAACAGGGCCAGCACCTACGATAATTACTTCATATTTCATCTACACCACTCCTTCGTTTTGAACTAAAGACAAAAACGATCCGGCATAAGGACAAATTATTGTTACATACGTAACAGTTAGTGCATTGCTTTCTTAGTTGTGACCTAACCCTCCATTTCTTACGAATTCGCCTGAGCTATCTGTGTAGGAAGCTTGAGACATCAATAATATTATCGTTGCGAATGTAACAATATTATTATAATTCAGTTCCCTTATTTTTACAATATCTATATAACGAATTCGAATTCATTCTCCTCGTCATTTGTTCAAAACAAATGGAATCAAGTAGTAATAAAGTAGGGGAACCACTCACATGGCTTCCCCCTTATCGAACCGCACGTGCCCTATTAAGGCATACGGCTCACCAACGTGATTCAACTTGAGATCAATATGTCGCTAATCGTTGTGCATATTGCATTTTGCGAACGAGGTCGGGAGTGTAATACTCTTGTCCTCGTTCTTTTGCTTTCTGCACTCTTTGGGCGTGTTTTGTCTTTTGTCTGTTTTTCATGTAGCATATATATTCTTCGAGTGAGTAGCCATATTGTGTGCAGTAATAAAGCCAGTAAGCTGGAATAAGTCCGATTCGAGCAAAGAATTCATTGTTCCATTTCGTTTTCATCGCATGACCTTTTCTTTGGGTCGGGTAATTGTGGATCATGGCGACCCGCAACCGTTGTCTCACATATCCGTCCATATCCAAGAGCTGGTTTTTGCAAACGTTGAAGAAGCAACGACTTTCTTGTCCGTATCGCTTGTTTTCCTCAACGGCTTTATACAAGTTTAGGAAGTAGTTTACTTTTCCTCGAGTGATCGGATTGACGCGTTCTAGCCATGTTTTCTTGTTCAGCGTTAGGGTTTTCTGTGTTTTGGCTTTAACCTTCTTTTTGAAGTCCTTCCATGTCGCTTCTTTTGGTTTTGCTATGAAATAGGGCTTGCCGTCTCTCTTTCGCTCCCGCCAGTGTTGAAACGTGTATCCCAGAAAATCAAAATCGTCATTCTTGAAGTTAACCGTTTTGGTTTTCTCTATAGCGACCTCCAACCCTAGTTCTTGCAGCATTTCACGGGTAACTTCGGCAGCTTTTTGGATCTCCTCTTCTGTTTTCGCGAATAACAGAAAATCATCCGCGTATCGTACAAAACGGATTCCATGTTCTTCTAGTCTCCAATCTAATTCGTTTAGATACAAGTTGGCTAGAAGAGGCGATATGACGCCTCCTTGGGGGGTTCCTGCATCCACTTCATGATACTTTCCTTCTTCCAAATATCCAGCCTTAAGCCATTTCCAAATCATATCCAGTACTGTGCCGTCTGCGATGTATTTCGTCAATATCCCCATCAATTTATTATGGGGTATGTTGTCGAAGAACCCGCGTATATCACAGTCATAGATAACATGCCTTATAAAGTTTTCTATCAAACAGAATCTGCCCGTATATGCTGTGCCATTTTAGCTTCAATGTTTGATTCAAGTCTATCTCCTACCTTTCATCGTGCCCAGTCCGTTCGTTCTTACCGCGGTAACGTTACGGTTGTTCGGCACCACATTCAAGTGTTTGACCACGAGGTCGTCCCCCTTCCGTTCGACAGATGTTTAGTCATCTGCCTACTTCCGTACTATGAGAACGTCTGAATTCTCTACCATGATTACTACTTCGGCGAAGCCTTATATGTAATCATCCATTACAGGGAAGCAGAGAACCTCACGGAGTCATCGTATCTTCCTTCTGAACATACCCAGCACCTTCACCTGATGAGCCACCGTCCCCCGTCTGGTTCTTTGGACAACGATTTTTTTCCTTAGGCTTCCCGTTATATTCGCACAGTCGCCGACTCATCCTGCCGCTGCGTGCTTCACGCTTTCGCATTTTAGCGATTAGCTCGCTAAAGTTACGACTGCCCGTCGCACAAACAATGGAGAGGGGGATTCCCTCTCCATGAATGATTACAGCAATTACAATTTTGACCCACCACTTCCGTCGATTAACTGGCCAGTAACCCAGCGACTGTCTGCTGATGCCAGAAAGGCAGCAATATCCGCTATATCTTCTGGTTCTCCCCATCTGTTAAACGTTGACAGTCCGGCCGCATACTTCTGTCCATCTGGATTCCCTAATGTTCCGGCATTCATATCCGTATTAATGATTCCGGGCAGAATTGCATTCACGGTGATTTTGCGGTTCCCAAGCTGCTTAGCTAAAGCCATTGTTAGCGTGTTGATCGCTCCCTTAGTCATACTGTAAGCAAAGACGGCTGGCGAAGCCACTCGCGTGACAAAAGAAGATATATTAATAATACGCCCTTCATCATGGATTCGCGGCAGCGCCTGTTGAATGACAAAGAAGGGACCTTTGACATTGATATTCATCACTTCGTCAAACGATTCTTCCGTCGCTTCCTCCAGCGTTACTATTTGTCCAATGCCAGCGTTATTTACCAAAATATCAAAACGATGATCCCCTGTATAATCACGGAGCTTCTGATCCAATGTCTCATACAGTTGCGCGATCCCGCTTATTCTACTCACATCCGCACCTACTTTGAACGCAGTTCCTCCATGTTGTTGAATGTGCTGAACCACTTCCACAGCTTGTTCTTCTCTGCTCCCATAATGCACCGCAACTAGGGCTCCCTCCTGTGCAAGACGCATTGCAATCGCGCGCCCGATCCCCCGACTTGCACCTGTTACGACAGCGACTTTCCCTTGCAAACGTTTCATCGTTTCATCTCCTTGTATATAGGTTCATCTTTGTTATAACACAAGGTGAAATTCGATATGTTGCTTTTTCATATGTACGCAATCCAATGAAAAAAAGGAGGGTTCCCCCTCCCTGAAATCAACATCATGATGCTTGATTGCCTGAACTCTTTACAGTGAACAACAACTCTCTCGCTTCTGTCTCCCTCTCCCATTCAACTATTAACTTATAATGGACGGGAACCTCCGAAGCATATCGATAAAGCCTTTGTACAAAGTATCGTTCTAACGAATGATCGCAGGCTCATCTCTTTTGTTCTTTATACAAGACGGCTTTAATCGCAAATCGCGGCAAAATCATTTGTCTCTTCCACCGAGATGGTTGATTCAACAGCCGATGCAGCCATTCCAGATTAAACTTCTGCCATATGGCCGGCGCTCTCTTGACCTTTCCTGCCACAATATCCAGACTTCCGCCGACACCAATCGCCACGCGGGAATGAAGCTGGTGCTTGTACTTGTGAATCCAGCGCTCTGCATAGGGCGCCCCGAGTGCAACAATTAATACATCCGGCTTCACGGCAGCAATATCGTTGACGATCTTCAGTTCTTCCTCCGGTTTGAAAAATCCATGATGTCTTCCTGCGACATGCACATGAGGATAGGATCCATGGATGACTTCCACTGCTCTCCTGCTTACCTCCTCTTCGGCACCTAGCAGGTAGAATGACCAACTCTTCCGATTCCCTTCCTTTAAGAGATTGAATAAGAGATCGCATCCCGTCACCCGTTCCGGCAAAGGATTGCCCTTCAAACGGGATACCATGACGATCCCGATCCCATCTGCGGTGAGCAGCCCGGCATCATCTATGATCATTCGCAGCTCTTTGTCTTGTTGACAAGCCATTGTAATTTCGGGATTTAGCGTCACGACGTGGAACGTTTCATGCGTCTTGACGTCATTAGTGTGAATGACGTCACTTATAATCTGCACTGTATCCTCCATCGTAATTTTAGGGACAGGTATCCCCATAATTCGCGAGTCGTTCGACACAATGATGCCTCCTCAGGTATGTATATCCATATATTAGCACAATTTTCTCGCACAAGGTTGAAATATTTGGAATATGATGGCATAGTGCAAACTTTTTGCATCACATCAACTCTTTTCCGCTGCCCCTATTTAGCTGAAATCACGAAAAAAGGTTTCTGTAGACCCACACGATTTTCATCTGTTAAGGTGGAATTAGAAAACAATGTAAAAAGTAAGGGTGATAATCTTGAACGGTCAAAAGGTTGCATTTCTATCTGTGCTTAGTAACACGACGATCGTCATATTAAAGCTAGTCGTTGGAATCTTAACAGGATCTATTGCGATTATTTCCGAAGCGATCCATTCCTTTTTAGATTTAGCAGCTTCCGTGATTGCGTTCTACTCTGTACGCATTTCAAGTCGATCTGCGGATCGCAACCATCCCTATGGACACGGGAAAGTTGAGAATATTTCTGGAACTATTGAAACCCTGCTTATATTTGCAGCAGGCATCTGGATTATTTACGAGTGCGCCCACAAAATCATGCAGCCTGCGGAAATCGAGATGCCTTACTTGGGGATTGCGGTGATGTTTGTTGGGGCGGCCATTAATTTTATTGTTGCAAAAAAAGTCGGCAAAACTGCGGATAAGCTTCATTCTGTAGCAATGAAATCAAATGCTCTGCATTTGCTCACAGATGTGTATACATCGCTGGGTGTTGGGGCAAGCTTGCTTCTTGTTACATTGACGGGGTGGACTATATTAGATCCGATCATCGGGATAATTCTTGCGTTGTACATTATGAAGGAAGCTTTCACGCTGATGAAGGAATCCTTCCCTCCCCTGATCGATGCCAGACTAACCGAAGAAGAAGAGCAGCAGCTTCAACAACTCATTCTGCTTCATAAGGATAAGTATATTGAATATCACGATTTTCGTACGAGACGTTCCGGCCCTGTTGAATACGTAGATTTCCACCTTGTAGTGCCCTCTGGAATGGATATCGCGACCGCACATCAACTATGTGACGAAATTGAGCATACGATTCAGAGCGCATTCGAACGTGCAGAAGTATTAATTCATATTGAGCCTGAGCATGAACGGAGAGATAGACTTGCTCATCAATAAATAGACAGGGCAGATCCCATCCTCGGGATTGCCCTGTCTTTGTTTTCATGATTCTTGGCGCATATCGCAACAATCCAAATACATAATTAACGGTTCCCCCCATTTCTGGTCAACGGATTGTTCTTGCATTGTATGAAGTGGATGGGATTGTTGAACTACTTGAATTGTCGATAAGTCCGGTATCAATATTCAGCACCCAACCTCCCTCACCTTCAATAATGACTTAGCTCCAAGACCAATAAATAGTATTCCAGCTATTATACTCATGCCTCGCATCATTACGGGTGTTACAAAGCTCCCCGCCCAGGCCCCGAGATATGCGACCAAAGTTAAAAAAAAGAGTGTAGAAAATAAAGCTCCCAAACTAAATACGTAAACCTCCCTCTTCCTCAACTCTTCTTCGAGCACCCTTGTCGAAAATACTCCCGCCCAAAAAACGATGGTGAGCGGGTTTGAAGCGACCAATAGGATCGCAGGCAAAAAAGCGCTATTTGTACTTGAATGAACCATGTTGTCTAATCTGAAAAAATATGCATTAGCGCTCAGCGCGTCCGAAACAAAGCTCATACCGAATAGGCACAAGACGATAGCTCCAAAAATGTTAAATCCCATTTTGATTCGTTTGAACTTCATTGCTGCTGCTACACCATAAATCGCGGCCAACATAAACACCCCATCAACAAAAGCAGTACCCAGCACTGCGGTTACAGCAGTTAGAAAACCCTGTAATGTGGCGGTCTGAAAAATAAAAATGCACACTGGCCCTACGGCGAACTGCAGTGCCATTCCAAAGAGGAACCCCTTCTTCAACATCACTCGATCCCCTACAGATTTATATTTTCTTTCAGAGAAGAAAGGGAAATAATCGTATTACTGCTCTGAACACCGATCATATTTTTCAGCGTATGTGATATGAAATGTTCCAATTCCTGCGTATCTGCAACCAGTACCTTCAATAAATAGTCGTATTGGCCGGCCACATGATGACATTCGAGTACAGGCTTGCACGCGACAACTGCTTGCCTAACCATAAATACATAAATTTTAATGCTAGAATTTTTATTCATCTAAATTTGTTAATTCAATCAGATATAAGTTGGCAATGTAGCTTAACATTTTAGTTGAAAAGATCGATTCAATTAATCATATAAAAAAGAACAGATGGAAAGCACATCCTTTCCAATCTGTTCTTCTCCATTTCCTATTCGAATTTAATGATTGCTAGAAGGACTATTGTTTTGGTAGACCTACACATATTGCTTCATCCAGCCAACAATCCGGTTCAGACGTTCTACACGAAGCTCTGGGTGCCCGTTGCGCGATAGATCATGATTCGCATCAGGGAATCGCACGAGCTGCGTAGTCTTGCCCAGACGCTTCAAGGCCACATATAGCTGCTCAGCCTGCTCGATTGGACAGCGCAAATCCTGCTCTCCGTGCAAAATAAGGAGCGGTGTCTGCACATTGTCAACATAGGCGAGCGGTGAATGCTTCCAGAGCTTCTCCGGGTCTTCCCATGGCTGTGCACAGATCTGATACTCGGTAAAGAAATAACCGATATCGCTAACCCCATAGAATGAGAACCAGTTCGAGATCGAACGCTGTGTAACAGCTCCCTTGAAACGATTCGTATGGCCGACAACCCAGTTCGTCATGAATCCGCCATAGCTGCCGCCCGTAACGCCAAGTCTATCTTCATCGATGAAGTCGTAGCGGGCAATCGCCTGATCAACGGATTCCATAATGTCCTCGTAGTCCTTCCCGCCATAATCCCCACGGCAAGCATCCACGAACTTCTGGCCATAACCGAGGCTCCCGCGCGGATTCGAATACAGAACCGCATAACCTTGAGCGGCAAGCAGTTGGAACTCATGCATGAAGGAATTCGCATACATCGTATGCGGGCCGCCATGAATTTCAACAATTGTCGGTACCTTATCGCCTGCAGACATTGCTGGTGGCTTCATGATCCAAGCTTGCACCTTCCAGCCGTCGGTTGTCTGGAACCAGAACGATTCCGGCTGGCTTAGCGTCAGTTCCGCTAGTAAACGTTCGTTCGGGGCTTCAATCAGCTGTTCTTGCCCTGTGCCCAAATTCTTGATGAATAGCTCTCCGGGCTGCAGCATATCAGCCGAAATGAATACAATCTGCTCTCCGTCCTTCGTGATCGTAAATTGAGATATCTCCCGATCACCGACCGTTACATATTCACAGCTACCTTCTAACGAGATCCGTGCGAGCTGTACATTGCCTTCAGCTGAGACAAGCGAGTATACAGCAGAACCGTCTGATGTAAAGACGAGTGGCGCGGATCCAAGACCCTTCATATCGGTAACTGCTGCATTGCCTACGTACAGATCAAGGTCGGCAGTAACGCATTCAGGTGCTCCTCCTGCTGCTGGTACGATGTATACCTTAAGCAGGGTGGCGTTCTCGTATTGTCGGTCATGTCCATAGAATGCAATCGATTGGCCGTCCGGCGAGAATGCAAGCTTCCCGATGACGAGACCAGATTCCGTTATACGGCGGCACACTCTATCCTCACAGTTTATGATATAAATGAATTGACTAAGAACCAGATCAGGGTCAACTTCTTTATCCTCAACACGATTCGTGGAAAAGGCCACTTCCTTCCCGTCTGGTGACCATACGGAATCATGGACATCATAATCTCCGGAAGTCAATTGAACGGATTGGCCTGTTTCGATATGATGAACAAATAAATGAGTGCGCTTGTCGTCCAGCAAACCTCTTCCATCGGCCTTGCATCTTAACCGATCAACAACGATCACCTGCTTGGCTGACTTCTGACTGTCGTCCGCAAGCTGCTCCTTCTCTTCTTTCTTGGAAGAATCGATACTCGCTGTGTACAACAGTCGGGAACCATCCGGCGACCATGAGAATGCGCTTACTCCGAACTCCGCACTTGTAATCGCTTCTGCTTCGCCACCATCAGCTGCCATTGTCCAAATCTGCTGGTGCTTATCCTTCTTGCGAAGAAAGGCCAGCTTCTGGCCATCCGGCGACCAGACCGGAGCGCTATCCTGCTCTCCATGGGTAAATACCTTGCTCTTCGTTCCATCTGCTGACGAGATATGTATGCGCGAGCGATAACCGCTCTTCTCTTCATTGACCTGCTTCGCTACATAAGCAATCGTTCCGTCTGCAGGATTGACATCCGGATCAGACAACCAGACGAACTGGTACAAATCTTCTGCTGTGATGGTACGACGTTCCATTGCAACACCTCCCATGATTGATATACATAGTATGGCATTCTTTTCCTGGAAAAGACAAGTGCATTCGAGCTAACTTCCGCCTACTGTTCCCATTCTCGCAACAGGCTAATAAACTCGTACGCGTCTCTCTTTCCTCATCTAAATCGATATTGCTCCGACATTCCGTAAGAAAGCGTCAAGACACCGCCATCCTTCACCAAGTCCGCTCCCTGCTCCTTCGCTTGGCAAATTACGTTGTAAATAGAGCTGACACTTATATATTGCTTGTATATGTCATCATCAAATTCTCCTGTACGGAAGCCCTCAAACAATGCAGCAGAAATCATAAAATAGCTGGCAAATTGAGTCCGATACACACGGAAGGATTCATCTCCCCTATACAAAAGCATCTCTTCGTTGTAAGTAAGCATATCGAAAGCATGCTCTGCACAGATCTCAGGCAAAAAGGCGTATAGCTCTTGGGCTAAATCAGCATCCTGCAATCTCTCAGCCAATAAATCCGGGAAACTGTCGTACTTCTCCTGCGTATCGCACTCCATGAAGAGGCGTACCGCTGTATGCGTGGCATCCTCAATTTGCTTCGGCTGATATGGATACGGTGTATATGTGTCCTCCGACTGCTGTAAGAAAATAAACTGCTTCTGAGATGCAAAGCCTTCCACCTGCCACTTACCAGCGATATCCGCTATCATTTGCCCCAGTTCGGGACTCGAAATATCATTTATGCGGCATTCGCCAGTAATGTCGTCTCCATGCTTAGCAGCATAGATTTTGATATAGCACAGCTTCTGATCGCCGACTCTCTTCGCGATTTCGTCCTTAAGCGTTTCCCAATACGGGGATTCTTCCATCTCAGGCGATGATTCTCCTAGGCCGACGATATTGCTCTTATAGGCCTTCCAGTCATGCACGGTGTCTCCGTATGTCGTATGCAGCATCTCAGGATTTCTGTCCTGCTCCATGGAGGCGATTCCTTCCATTAAGGAGAAGGCAAAGCCGCCTATTGCGGTACCGAATGCATTTTTTAGATTACTACCGATGCCCGCCGTCGTTTCGAAAATATCGCGATCCCATTTCGGTGAACTTACTTGAAACTGTAGCATGACAGTCTGATCCGTCCACTTCGCCACATGAGGACGTATCGTAAGGTTCCATTTCGGGATGATGATGCAGTCCCCTTCTATCATTTCCTCAGCCTCAAAAATACCTCTCATCCCTTGATGAAGCAAAAAATGTGCGGGGTCATCAATCTTTTCTTCTTCCCAATCCAGCGCGATTTCTTGTTCTCTCGTCATCTTGCGGCTCCTCCCTATATGTCTGCTTGCTCATATGCTTTATCAAAGGATACCATATTTCAGGGCTGCCGAGTGACACACAAAAAGAAAACAGCAGCATCGCTGATGCTGCCTCTATCCGTTTCACCTGTTCAATTTTTTGCTGCAACTATTTTTCAAAGAAAATATCCTCTAGCGTAACTTGCTTCGGCTCCAATTTATAAAGACGCACTTTGTTGTCCACCAACGTTTGCACGATATCAGGGATGGCTTCCTCATCAGTGATTGTGCAAGTGATTTCCCTTTCTGAAACAGCAAGGTTCTCTGCGATATCGATGAGTTGCTTTTTTATATGTTCCCCCTGCTCGGAAGACAAAGGACTGATTTTACAGAATAATTCGATATGCTGCTGATATTCCTTTCTTAGGTCTTCCATCGTGCCGTATTTGGTAATGACGCCCTGTTCCATAATGGCGATTCTACTGCATAACATCTCCACTTCGTGGAGATTATGGGAGGTTAAAAAAATCGTCTTGCCTTGACTATGAAGGTTTCGAATGATTTGCTGAATATCGACTGCCGATTCGGGATCTAGTCCAGAAGTAGGTTCATCAAGGAAAATAAGTTCCGGGTCGCCGAGCAGCGCTTGCGCTATACCGAGCTTTTTTTTCATGCCAAACGAAAACCCTCTTACCTTGCTTTCTTCATGACCTCGCAAACCCACGCTTCCCAAGAGCTCAACGAGTTCATCCCGTTTCAATCTCGTTCGTTTCAATTCAGAAAAATAAATCAGGTGCCCAAGTGCGGTCATGTCATAATAATAATTAGCCGCATCCGGCATAACGCCAATCTTGCTTTTGATTTCGTTAATCCGGGCATGATTCTCCCCCAGTATATGAATACTGCCTTCCGTCGGACGAACAATCCCGGTCAGCATATTGATAGTCGTTGACTTCCCCGCTCCGTTTTTGCCAAGAAATCCGAACAATTCCCCACGCTTTACTTCAAATGTAACCCCCTTAACGACATATGTATCTTTATATTTCTTTTTCAGACCATGTACCTCGAGCGCATTCATTATAAGTCCTTCCTCCTGAAAATGAAAATGGACACATATACAAACAGGATGGAAATCACGAACGGAAAATAGGATTTCCAGTTCGATTCAATGAGATAAAAATAAGGAGTTGCATATTTAACGAGCTGAGATGCTTGATTTTCCGTAAAAACGCTCCACATTCCAGCGGCTGGTAACAGTAATCCACACAGCAAACTCGCGAAAATCGAATAACTACCTTTGGGAATGATTGTGGATAACAGCATATTCACTCCGACGGCAAACGAAATAAACACGATTAGTCGAATATATTCTAAAACATAAAGCTGCCCGATACTTAGGAAAATGACTATGAATGAACAGGCCAGACATACTGCCCAAAACAATAAAATGCCGAGATATTTCCCGAAAACGATGGATGTCTTCGGTACTTTAGTCACGACAAATCGAATGGTTTGGCTCTCCACTTCCCGATTAATCGTATCGTGGGAAAGGGTTAAGACAAATAAAAAACCGAGCACCGTTACAAGGAAACGAATACCTGATACATAGGGATTTGATTCCTCTCCGAACATCAAACCTGGATTATTTTTCACGAAATTCGATATGAAGAAAGCAACGACACAAAACAATAGCACTATCGCAACGGATTTAAAGCTTTTGAATAACGTCAAAAATTCCCTCTTTGCAATTGCGTACATGCCGGTCAGTCCGCCCCCTTTTCTTTATTTGTCATGATGCTCAACCTGATCTACGCCTTTCTTTTTTCTGTTCCCCGTGAACGCCATAACCAAGCCAACGATCATAATAACGACAAAAATATACTGATAAGGCGTACTTGAGCGAAACACGATGTAACCAATAAGGCCGATAAGTATAATTAGATGCGCCATGTTATCTCCTCCCTTTTATTTCTTTTTCTGCTTGCCTGCCAGCCAAATGCAATAATGATGAACACGTCGATGATTATATGAAAGTTATAAATGATAACTAACGCTAACAGGCATAATGCACTGTATAACGCAACTAGTTTCAACCTATGTACTTTCGAAATAGGAGGACTTGCAATACGGAATCGGGTGCCGATCAAATAGCAGAAATTTAAGTAAAGAAGGCTTTTTGCCAATACAATGATTGAAATGTCCATTAGCATGTATCTGTAAATGAAGCCGATTGATCCGAATAAACAGACAAACAGCAGCCCGCAGCTCTGCACGATCCTTCTTTCCACAAATGTGGAAACCGGAAAAAAACGCAGCAGCGAGTGCTTTTCAAGTAGAAAATTCAATCGAATCTCACTGAAGAAGTAAATACTCATAATATAGGCCATTACCATGAAGTTTATCGAGCTGTTCGTGTCCTCTCGCAGCATATAGCTAAACGTAGAATATGCTACGGTCAATGATGCGATAAGAGCATACTTCGATAAAATTTGAATATTTCGTACGTAAGCCAATAATTGATATCCCATAAGCGATTTCCATTGCGAAGGCATGACATAGATGTGGGAGAGCTTAGACATTGAACGGCTTAACCGAATTACGGCAGCGGGGACAGACTTTTTTTGAGCTACTAGCAATTTGGACACAATGATGGGGCAAATGATGGCGGTCAAAACAAATCCAGATATTATTATTATATCGAAATAATGGCTGAAAATCACCTGTATGTGATACTGAAGTTGTTTTGCATTGCTGACGAGTAAGCTGATAACCAGCAAAAGAACCGGAAACGCAAAATGATAAAGAAATTTTTCTTTATAAAATATGTAAACATACTCAATCATCTGAGCTATAAAGAGCATGATGAACAGCCTTGTAAACAAAATCAGCACGTCTACCCACGCAACCTGGCACAAAAGAAAAACAAGAATGAAAACTGCATATAACAGCATTTGATCAAGATTTAAAACTTTGCATACATAATTCATCCGAATAATAAGTGCTTTTCTTAGAGGTGTCGTCTTTAGAAACGAAAACAAGTGGCCCATGTTCCCTTTTTTCGGGTCTTCCATAAAAATTGCAATGACATGCAAAAAGAAAAGTATGGAAGGAATGGATTTCAAAACAAGCTCTGTATCTGTTACATACAATAAGGCTACGAACGCCAATCCCCCTGCAATTAGAGCGCTGATAATCGACAGCGCCCACGAAAACGAATACCCAAGTATTCTCGAATAAAGCTGCCGATATTCCTTCATTAACATAACGTCTCTGTCCTCACTCGCTATTTGGCTATCTGCATAATCTGATTGTTCTCTATCCGGTACACGACTGTAGATACTGCTTCGAGCAAGTCTTGCAAATGAGTCGTAAATAATACAGACCTATTATTCCTAGCACGTTCTTGAAATAGACTGATCACGGCTTCCACTGAAGATTGATCAAGTCCCTCAAATATCTCATCACATATCAATAATGCAGGATCATATAATAACGCGCCTAGAAGCAGGGCTTTCTTTTTCGTTCCAAAAGACAATTCCTTCATTAGCCGTTCAAGGTGGGATTCTATTCCTAGCCGTTTGGAAAGATCATGGGCATAATGCAGCGTTTCTTTTTCAGGCAACTGATAAACAGCTACTATGAATCGATAATATTCCATGGGAGTCAGCAAGTCGCATAGGTCATGACCGTCAGACGGGATATAGGCGGAGTGCAGCCTAATCTGTTCACGATTGTTCAAATGGTGACCGGCAATCGTAACTTCTCCGTCATCGAACGGTTCATAACCTAATATGCATTTTAAAAATATGGTCTTCCCCATCCCATTCTTGCCGACGAGAGCGCAAATTTCTCCCGAGTGGATTTGAAGGTTTACGTTTTCGAATAACGATTGCTTTTGAAATGCCTTGGATAAATTAGAAACTTCTAAAGTAGAATGTGGCATATTTGAATTCTTCCCCAATATAATGTAATATGTGGTGACGGCAGCAAATATAGGTTATCGACAAATCAGATATCAATACCAGGCAAAAGGAAGCAACCGGCAAGTTATTCCTTTTGCGTCATACCCGCTTAGCATGTAATGATGAACAAGTATAGATGACGCCTCTTCTATTCTTGAACCGGGATGATAGGTTCATATCGTAGCGTGCTAAGCGTTTTCTTTATTACAGCCCCAAAATGCGTGCAATAGCTTCCAACACGGACTGGCCGAAACCGGACAAGTAGTTCACCAAAGCATCGTATCCGTTCATAATCGCCTCAACGATCGCCGATCCTGCAATGTACTCAATTGCTTTCTTCACCCAACTGCTGAGACCATTCCATCTGCTGATCAAATACCGAGCAATTCTTGAAATCAAAGCACCCATTCAAATCCCTCCATTTTGGTAGTTTCAACCTATATTTGCTGCCTACCTCAAATATAAGGGTTACTATTCCGAAATTGGAATTAGGTGGAAAGCGAATTTTTTGCTTCGGTATCCCGCAACAGTCTCTTCGGTTTTACAAGTTTGACTGATGAATGTTTCTCCTCTTCATCATCTCGATGCATTCCCCTCTTGAACGCACGCCCAGCTTGTCATAGATTCGCCTCAAGTAGTTTTCGACGGTTCTAGTACTTACAAAAAGCTGTTTTGCAATTTGCATATTCGTAAATTTGCGGAGGACAAAAGACAAGATACGTTGTTCATGCACGGTCAGTGCTGTCATGCGGTCATTGGGAGAGTATAGTTGGGTTATGCTGGAGATGGGGACAATCGTTTCCCCGCGTATAACCGTACTGATCATTCTAGTGATCTGATTCTTTTTCGATTTCCTAGGAAGAATACCGCTTAAACCCAGCTCTGACATGTGATAGAATGAGATATGATCTGAAATTACAACGATTTTCGATACGGGTAGAGTTTTATTTATGATCGAAATGATATCCAATTGATTATCGAATTCTTCCATCGCCACTAGCGCCACATCTATATTGACATTTGGCAATTGGTCAAATACCGATTTGTCGGGATCCTCCAATAACATTGCCTCTGTAAGACTGACTCCTTCCACAATTTCTTTTAATGCAGATGCTTTTAAAGGGTGATCGCAAACAATTAACACTTTACAAACATCCACTATAATTGCAACCTCCTTATATCCTATGAAAATTATTTCATATAATACTATAATAGGAAATTATCCCCATATACATGGTAGTCCACTATCCTTCTTCTGTCAACAATATCTCGCTGTACAATTTGTATCATTTCTGATTTATCGTTTCCTGTCATGCATAATTAAAACGACTTCCTCATAAAGAAGTCGTTTTAATTATGTCCTCGTAATACTCATCATCAGAACGGTATGCTGTCTTACATTGCTCCAGTACGTTCCCACTGGTGAAGAAAGCCTTTATCCAGCCAGCTACCGCCGTCCACGGTAATCACGTCACCCGTAATGAAGGAAGAGTAGCGGGAGACCAAGAAAGCTGCGACAGAAGAAATTTCCTCTTTCGTCCCTAATCGCTTCAGTGCAACGTTATCAATTACCGCTTCCTTCATTTGCTCATTGGCCATCAGCTTCTCAATTCCGCCGGTTCCTTCAATCGGGCCTGGTGCGAGACAGTTGATGCGGATTCCGTATTTCCCCCATTCTGAAGCAAGCGTGCGCGACATGGCAATAACTCCAGCCTTCGCGGAAGCGGAATGCACGACTCCTGGACCTCCTGTCCAAGCATAACTGGCAACAATATTAAGAATCGCGCCTCCATTACCAGCCGCAATCATTTGTTTTCCAACAGCCTGACTGCAGTACCATGTTCCGTTAAGTACGATATTCTCCACTGCGTTCCAGCCATTCACGGTCAAATCCTCGGCCCTGCACACGAAATTGCCTGCCGCATTATTCACGAGAATGTCAATGCCGCCCCATGTCTGTACCGTTTCATGCACCATGGCTTGCACCGTTTCGGGATCACGTACATCGCACTCATATGCCTTTGCCTTTCCTCCATGCGATGTGATTTCTTCTACGACTGGACGCAATCGTTCCATGCTCCTACCACAAATCATGACTGAGGCTCCAAGACGAGCAAAGTAGAATGCCATATCCTTCCCCATCCCGGATGATCCTCCCGTAATTATAGCCACTTTACCCTGCAAAAGATCTTGCTCCATTTCTGCGTTCCCCCTTATTTGCTTCATCGCACACAGGTTTCTGCTTCCATTCTGAGCAGATCGGAAATGAGGCATCACACTAGGTAGTTCGCAATCTTATCCGATCGTCACCTTGTTGATATTATGCAAGCGAATACAATACATAATTTTACATTTACCATACCACACGTATTTATATCTGTAAACGCTCTCCCACTTATTTCATTTGAACATCGGTTACATGTATAGTTATATTGCCTCTATACATATTCCCAGCGGGGGATCGAACCGTATTGGCTGCTTGAGCACTTGAATGATTATATGCAGCAATGACGTAGGCATCTGCATTATCCATGTACACGGTGTTATTCATGAATTGATTGTTGATTCCCCATCCGGTTACAACCTCATGGAGCTGGAAAGCATCTACGATCACATTGTTGTTTCCCTGATACCCCACATTATTGCGTATGATGGCATCATTGCCCTTCACATCGATAAAGCTGTCCGCATAGTTCGCCCCACTGATTCCCTCGCCGTAAAATGTGCAATTTTCCACAATAGTTCCGATTGTTCTTTCCTTAATATCAACATATTCAGCAGTGACATGAGGGCCAAATCCAACATTGCGTATGGTGTTGTAGTGCGTCGCTTGATTGTAGCCAGCCCCTTCAGCAGAACCCACGTATACACCTTCCCCATATCCAGGAGACGTTCTTCCTGTGTGATGGATGCTTGAGTTCTGTATCGTGTTGTATGAGCTGCCATCTCGGAAATGCACACCCTCCATGCCTGTATTGTACACTTCTACATCGCTGATGAGCGAATAATTGGAATGATCCAGGATGATACCCTTCTGTGCATTCGTAAATTTGAGATTGCGTATCTCCCAATAATCGCCTCGTACCCGCAGGGTATATCCCGATGAGGTTGAAGTTCCGGATAGTACAGCAGGATTGGTAGGGTCAGCACTGCGAATTACAATAGGCTGGCCAGATGATCCATTAATGTCTGAGGAAAAACTACCCGTATATGTTCCCGGCGCAAGCACGATAGAGCTCCCTGGACTAACACTCTTCAATGCCTTGGATAAACAGGATGCCGTATTGCAAGTTATCTCCTTCACATCAATTCTGATGCTTGCTGATAATGGTTCCCCAGCACTACTGCTCCAAGCTAAAGCTTGGGTTGGTACTGAGCTAATTACTAGTAACAAAATCAGGCCGTACATCCATCCTCGTTGTGATCGCAACGTACACGGATCAGCTATTCGCATCCCCATTCCTCCTCATCGTATTGATACTTAAATATACTTTTCTGACAGAGGGTTCATACGATACAATTTACAATTGCAGCAGTTATAGCTATCGTGGATGTTATTCAGCTGAAAATCGTGCCATTACGATCGTGTTATAATAATGACCGTCTGACAAGAGCTTATCCTTTTTTAAAATTCCTTCTACCTCAAAACCAAGCTTTTTGTAAAGGCGAATCGCACTTTCATTCGTTTCCAGCACATTCAACGTAATTTTCTTAATCCCATTGGCTTCTGCCCATGCAATCGACTGCTGCATCAGGTTTTTGCCAATGCCGTATCCCCAATATTCTTTCAATACGCATACTCCGAATTCGACTTTATGTGAGAACCGTTTCAAATAAGTTCCTGCGCATCTCGAAAATCCGACGATACGATTCTGCATAACAGCAACAAGAAACAAATTTCTTGAGCTCTCGGAATCCGATTTGATTATCTGTTCAAATCCGCTGACATCGATGAAGGCCTCTCCTTGTTCGCGATCCATATTTTCGGTCTCCCCGTCAATTTGCACTCTTACTACAGATAACGCTGTTGCATCGCTGTTCACCGCAGATCGAATCGTATAACTAAGACCGTTAACGTTGAATTCTCTATCATCTATTATCATTTCATATAATCCTCCTTGAAACCAGGTTACCGGAAAGCTAGAACCAAGCATACTTTCTAAACAAAACAAACAAGGATGAGTCTTTAAGCTAGGGAAATGACCCTTTCTGGACTCATCCTTTTATAAAATCTATTTCCTATCGCTTCTTAAATGGAGTACGTGCGTATTCTCCGCCAAATGATTACCTCGTCATACTATTTTGACAGCTTCAAATGCAAGATCGGATAAGGGCGTCCGCTACTATCCGTTTGCGATTCGTCTACGATCGAGAATCCATTTTTCAGATAATACATTTTTGCACGCTCATTATCTGTATTGACATCAACTGAATTTACCCCAAACTCCTTGATAAGCAATTGAATGATTTGTGTTCCGTACCCTTTTCCGATCTCGTCGGGATCTAAAAACAACATCTCCAAATGGTTCTCATTGGTACCCGAAAAGCCGACGAAAGAGCCTTCAACAAACCAAAGACGCACATCAAGATGAGGAAAATACAAAGGGATTTCTTTACGGATTTCCAGCTTATCTTCAAGTTTCAAAAAATGATGGGTAGCGGTTACGGATCTATCCCACAAATTCAAAATGAGCTCATGATCATTTACTGTCGCTTTTCTGTTTTTCATAATAACAATCCTCCTATTTTTTCATCACGCTCCTTTCCACGATTTATTAATGATCTTAATTACACTGCTCCAACCCATGTACGACATCATCATATTCTCCCTTTGCCGTTCTAATCGGTTATTACAAAAGAACCTGCCTGTTTTCAATCATTTTATGTATCAGTTCTGCCCCATCGCTTCCAGACTCTCTGGAAGAAGCTGACCGCCATCAACGATGATGGTTTGACCCGTAATATAACCTGCCTCCCTCGAAGCCAAAAAAAGAGCGGCGTAGGCGATATCTTCGACGCTTCCAAGCCGCTTGAGCGGAACGGACGCTGTCATCGTGTTCAGATAATGATCTCCAAGACCTTCCAAGCCTTCCGTCATGATGTTACCGGGCATGACGGCGTTGATTGTGATATTGTAACGCGCAAGCTCGAGCGCCGCACTGCGCATGAATCCAAGCTGAGCGGCTTTGCTCGCACCGTAGTGCGACCATCCGACATAACCGGTAGCCGGACCCGTAATGGAAGAGGTAACAATAATCCGGCCATACTCCGCTTTCTTCAAAAAAGGCAGGCAGGCTTGAAGGGAAAACAGCGTCCCGCGTGCATTCGTGTTCATCACCTGATCCCAATGCTCTCCTGTCATCTCCTCAATCGTTGCATTCGGAAAAATACCGGCATTGGCACAAAGCACGTCAATCCCCCCGAAAGTACTTGCCGTTTCGCTCGCAACGCTCTTCATCGATTCCAAATCGGCGACATTGCCTTCGAAGGCATGAGCAACGCCTCCGTTCTCTCGAATTTCAGTTGCGTTTTCCTCCGCTTTCGTCAGGCTGCGTGCGACAACTGCGACTTTCGCACCCTTTGCGGCGAATGTTCTCGCAATTCCTTTACCGATTCCTTTGCTTGCTCCAGTCACAACGACCGTCTTATCCTTCAGTGGCGTCAGCATGTAAAAGCGCTCCTATCCCCTGTAATATGTGCTACAATATCCCAGTACTTAGATTCCTTATTATCGTACTACATTTCCAATTGTGGAGACAACTTGAGTTATAAACGCTTGAACGCTCATAAAATCCTCTGAAGTTTAAGCCCTGCTTCTTATGCAGTAATTTGCAGAGGGATGCTATCCCGATGAACATGTACACTCATGACCAAGCCAATCGTAAGCATGTTCGTAAGCAAGGAGCTTCCTCCGTAACTAATGAACGGCAATGATAGCCCGGTTAGAGGGACAAGTCCGATGTGCATGCCTATATTCACGAACACCTGGAAGACGATCATGCCTACTAATCCAATTACGAGATATCCTCCAGCCAGGTTCATGCTCATATTTGCAATGAGGACAATTCGATAGATAAGCATGAAGTACAGCAGAAGCAAGATGGAAGACCCGATAAACCCGTACTTTTCCCCAATAACAACATAGATGGAATCCGAATACGCATACGGAATGAAGCCCCGATCCATGTAAAATCCTTCACTTCCGCTTAGTCCGCCTGTCCCTATGGCGCTCATTGCATTTTTCACATGCCATGACTTATCAGGGTCGCTGGTTGGATCAAGAAAGGTCTGAATCCTCGACATCTGATGCGGCTTTACAAGTTTGGCCAGCAAATCATGATCCACGAAATAGAGCCAGCAGATCGTTCCAACCGCAATTGCGATCACGGAGAGGCAAATGATCATGTAAGTCGCCTTCACATTTCCCATCCACAACATACTTATCATCACGGCGATAAATACGAGTGCGGTGCCTAAGTCCGGCTGCTTCATGATGATTACTGTGGGCAAGAGAAATACTGCGGCAAGTGGCAGGATGTCCTGTACGAAGCGAAGCTGATCCCCTCCCCGCTTCTGCAGCAAATGAGCCGCCAGCAATACTGTAGCAATCTTCATCATCTCTGACGGTTGCAGTTGGAAGCTTCCAATACTAACCCAGCGAACTGCTCCATTAATATTCTCCCCCTTGAACATGACGAGCAAGAGCAGCACAATACCTAATCCATACCATACATAGGATAGCTTCCCAACTAATATATTGTAGTCAATTGTTGCTAGAATCAGCATCGGGACACAGAATACGCCGAACAAGATGAGATTGTTAATATGAATGCCATGCAGCTTCGTATTTATCGTTGCCTCATACACGGCTAACGTACCAATAGCTACGAGACATCCGACGATAACGAGAGTCAGCTTGTCAACCTTACTAAGTTTACGCAAAAATATGATCATAGGTCTATTCCTTATGAATTCCTTTCCGACCGCTGCCTTGCAGCTGCTGTCTTCGATAATTATCACGAGAAATGCTAAGAATAATGCCCGTACTTGCCATACATAGAATTAAGGAGGAGCCTCCATAACTGACAAAGGGAAGCGGAACTCCAGTAATGGGAAGTAAACCGGTCACTGCTCCTAAGTTAAGCATGAACTGAATAAAGATCATACTGACGATTCCGGTACCTAGCATAATCGCAAATGGATCATCACTATTCAGCGCAGACATGAAGCCTCTTACAACTAGGACAAAGAAAACGAATACAACCAGACATGAGCCAAGAAAGCCGAATTCTTCTCCGATGACCGCAAATATAAAATCCGTATGCGCTTCAGGTAGATAGAACAGCTTCTGAATTCCATGACCGAATCCGGTTCCTGTTATACCACCATGTGCCAATGCATAGATGGATTGAATCAGTTGATAGCCTGAACCCTGTTGGTCATCATACGGATTTATAAATGAAGCAATCCGTTGCAAGCGATAGCTCTGACTGAATGCCAAGAAGAAGAGGACAGGGAGAGCAGCAAGAAATAAAACGGCTAGTTGACGCAAATGCACACCGCCAACAATCATGACGGTAAGACAGATGAAGAGCAGCATAAGCACTGCCCCGAAATCAGGCTGCTTCATAATGAGCAAGGAAATGAAGCTGACGACAATGAGAATAGGCAGCAGGCCTTTCTTGAAGCTTCGAATGCGTTCTCCCTTGTTACTGATAAGTGATGATATGTACATAATGAGGGCAAGCTTCGTAAATTCCACGGGTTGAAACTGAAATCCGCCCACAACAATCCATCTTCTCGCCCCATTCATACTGCTTCCGGCTGCCATTACGACAATCAGCATCACTACCGATAGCAGCAGGAGATAGGGTGCCGTCTTCTTCCAGAATCGTATTGGAATATTCATCATCACGAACATACCAAGGAGTCCAATGCAAGCGAACTTGACCTGTCTCGACGTGTAATACCATGGATCCTCATGCTTCAAGCTGCTTAATGCGGAACTAGCACTAAAGATCATAGCCATTCCAAAACAGGCGAGCAGCACGACCGAAAGGAGTAAGAGGAAATCAGGTCGTCCTCTTGTGATTGTAGGTTCCATCTCATATGCCTCCGTTCTTGCACGGGAGAGAATGCAAACTAATGCTTAGATTTAGGCTCCATCAAATGTTCAGCTGTTATGGTAGGATCAAGCCAGTTCGCAATGAGCTTACGCGCATACGCAAGATCCTCCTCGTCCAGCTTGTAATACCATATATCATGCATCATCATACCTTCCCCATCTAATGCATAGGTACTAAATTGTGGAATGCTGTCCTTCATGAAAATGGACTTGGCTAAGTCAATCAGATCAGTAGGGGCAATATCTGTTGAGAAGTGATCGCCAGCGATATCGAGTATTTCTGGAATATGGCTAAATTTATCAAGCTGTACCGCCCGTTCTGCAACCGCCTGCAAAAAGATCCGATTGCGCATCATGCGATTCATATCGGAATCCTCGCGGTAGCGTACAAAGTTGAGAGCCTCAAGTCCGTTATAGATTGGCTTGTTCGCTTCAATTCTGAATTTGTCATGATTCCAGTTTTTATTTACGATATCCTCTGTTATCGGTAACTTAATTCCACCTAACGCATCCACGACGTTCTTGAAGCCGGTGAAATTGATCGCTGCATAATGGGTAACGGGATGCTTAAGCAACTGCTCGACACTGTCGATGCTCATCTTCGCCCCGCCAAATGCATAAGCGTGGGCGATTTTGTCTTGCTTGTTTTTACCTACAATCTCGGTGTAGCTATCGCGTGGAACGGATATTAACAGGATCCGATTCTCCTTTCGCCTCACGATGGAGTAGATCATGGAATCGGATCGTCCTACCTCCTTATCCCGTTGATCGATGCCGAGAAGCAGAACCGAAAATGGCTCGTCATGCACTAATGGGTCTTTGATCGTTATCGGCTTATATGTCTCCTCCAGCTTCTTCTCCACCTGATTCGAGAGGAACATGTCAAAAGTCAGGAGGGCAAGTTCCTTGCGCAGTACATAACCCACTGTCATAACGAGCACGAATGACAACGAGATTACAATCCACTTTTTCTTGATTTTCATAACTGCTCCTTTCTCTTTCATTCCCTACTTCTCTTGTGACTTCCCAGAATGATCCTCTTCATGGATATCAATTAGCCCGCTGTATGTTTTTTTGTCCCATAGTTTTACATCTTTATCTCTCCAGGTGTACACATCCAGTCCATTTTCTCCGCCACCCATTGTCCAACCCAATATGATCTCGGGCAATCCGTCCTTGTTGACATCAGCCATACCTGCATAATCCAGTCCGTATCCATAGCCCTTCGTATTCCAGACAATGTTCCACTGCTTATTCTCATATCTGAGTAAGGCTGCTTTACGCAATTTCTCATTACGCACATTCTCTTCGTATACGATGATTGCTTCATCGTGGCCATCCCCATCAAAGTCGCCGTACGATATTCCTGTATTCCCTCCCCCATGCTTCGGGATTAATAATCGGGAACCGTCTGGTAATGCTCGGCGAACAGCAGCTTCATGGATATGACTGGCGGGTATCGGTGACTGAATGAGGTCGATTGGCGCTGCCGGAACACCACAGCCAACTGTCCAGATAAGAACACCCCAAATCAATACCTGCCGCACAATCTGTTTTTTCATTTGCTCACGCCCACTTTCCTTGCCTGTCCGTATTCCATGTACTAGTGTATATTTTCAATTCTATGAAAGGGTTATGAAATCGTTAAATTTCTCTGCCAATCTCGTGATGAATAGGAAGATAGATTCGAACTTCGGTACCAATGCCCTGCTCACTCTCCATCTCAATTCTGCCTTGATGTAGATGAATAATCTCTTCACTAATAGACAATCCCAGACCACTACCCGTCGGACTATTCTTCCCTTTGTAAAATTTCTTCATGACCATGCCCAGTTCATGCTCTTGAATACCGGAGCCTGTGTCTCTGACACAAATCACGACTTCATGTTCATAGGTACGCGCATTCAAATCAATCTCTCCGTGTTCGTTCGTAAATTTAAACGCGTTATCTAACAGGTTTATGAGTACTTGTCTCAGACGGTTCTCGTCAGCAGAGATCATAGGGAGCATAGGATCTGATTGAATATGAAGCTTGATTCCTAAGCGGGCAGCTCTCGGTGAGAGCAATATACCGATCTGTTGAACTAGACGTGGTACATCAACAAGGCTGAATGCTAATTCCAGCCTGCCGGCATCCAGCTTAGAGAAATCCAATAATTCATCTACCAATTGGGATAGGCGATCGGTCTCGGATTCAATAATATCCAGTCCTTCCGTTACCAACTCATCTTCACGTGTTCCACCTGCTTTCAACGTGACAGCCCATCCCTTAATATTCGTTAACGGGGTTCGAATCTCGTGCGAGACAGAGGAGATAAATTCATTCTTAAGCTGCTCATTGCGGCTAATTCGGGAAGCCATTGCATTCATCGTGTCTGCCAGTGTGCCTAATTCATCCCGGTACATCTTTTTGGCGCGGATTGAGAAATTGCCATCCGCCATGACTTCCGCTGCTTTTTTTAATTCGCGGATGGGCTCCGTAATGGTTCGAGATAGAAAGATACTAAGCATAGCTACAATGGCAACAACAAGTACTCCTGCCAATATGAACAAGATGGAAATATAGCGAACAGCATCGATTGTACCGGTCAGTGAGCTGATAAAGCGGACAATTCCAACAGTCTTGCCTTCGGATTGGAGCGGATAGGATACCGAAACAATATGCTCATTGGTGTCATCGTCAAAACCGCGCCAAGTGCCTACCTCTCCAGCAGCAGCTTGCTGTACATCAGTGTATTGATTGATCTCCTTGCCTGCATGCGTACCGTATGAATCTTGAATGATGTGTCCAGCAGCATCCATGATCTGCACCTGAGCAGAAGTATGTTGGGAGAAAGCTCGTACGAGCTTCTCTGACTGTTCCGTTACTTCTTCCTCAGCAAAATATTGCTGAAAAAAGGCGGCTGAGATCTGCGCCTGATTAATGAGCGCTCGTTCTACATTGTAGTGATAATAATAGTTCACTGACGTAATCAAGATGACTTCTAAGATGCATACCGTTGTTAATATAACAGCTAAATAGCTGCCTACTAGTCTCTGCTGGATACCTATCATTATTCGCCTCTCTTCCAGCGGTAGCCCATCCCCCATACCGTCTCAATTCGTCTCGGATTCGAACTGTCGTCCTCAATTTTCTCTCGCAGCTTGCGAACGTGGACATCGACTGTCTTCGGGTCACCGACAAAATCCTCTCCCCAAGCTAAATTCAATAATTCATCGCGCGATAATGCCTTGTCGGGATGTTCAAGAAATGCCTTAATCATGCCATACTCCTTCGGAGTCATCTCGATCTTCATCCCATGCTTACATACTTTATTCGCATCCTTGTCTAGGGTAATTGGCCCTGACTCAATTATTCTACTGGATACATGTGAGGACTGATTTGAGCGCCGTAATACCGTGTTGATTCTTGCGACAAGCTCCAGCGGGTTGAACGGCTTCACGATATAATCATCTGCACCGAGCTCTAACCCTTTAATTTTGTCGAAATCCTGTCCCTTCGCTGTCAGGAAGATGATGACCACTTCGGAATCCACATCTCTGATTTGACGGCATATCTCGAAGCCTTCCATATCAGGCAGCATTATATCGAGAATGACAGCATCTGGTCGATTCGTTGTAAATTGCATCATTGCCTCACTGCCCATCGCAGCTTCGCTCACTTGAAATCCATTCCGCTCCAAATTAATCGAAATAAAACGCCGTATATGATGGTCATCCTCTACCACGAGCACGTGATTGCGGACGGCTTCCTTTACTTCCATTGTGCTTTCCAATTTGTTCATCTCAGCTTATCCTCCTTAGGTAACGATATACGGACGTAATTGTTGATTGCTCTTACGCGATAGTATGGTGCTAAACACAGCAAAAAGCCCTCCCTACCAAGTGGGAGAGCTAGTATTGAGAATAGTTGCTGCAGCTGCACACAATTCAAATAAGCTTCTTTCCCCCTGGTACAGTTTTGGCACTATACAACGTAAAGAAGCTTCCCGCTTCTTAGCCACATTATGAAAAGCCTTAATCCGGCAATCCCTGTTCTACCCATTGGCATCTCTCGATGTTTCCGGGCAGTGGCCTGTATTTGTATAGGAGCCTCACCTAACGAGGACATATTCTTCTTCCTGCATCTTACCTTCAATGTCCGGAACTGTCAATGAAGCGATCGGACAAGCTTTCATATTGGATTGATCTCGATTTTAGAACAGCCAAAGAATGAGGCTGCACTTGACTCGAAGGGAGTTTCGATCACAAGTAAAAAATTTTCTTTTCATCATCCTCATAGTTAAAGCGTATACATTTTTCTGTGTTCTGACGATGGGCTCCTTTTTCATCCGGTATAGACTCATCATGAGTTTTTAACCAATTTTTTGCACTGGAAATATCCAATGCCAGGAAAGAAGGTGTAACTTCACTAATCTACAACAGCACGAGTTAGCATTAGTTGTAAAATTATGCTCATTTGAAGGAGGAATATGATTTTGACAGTAACGTGTACGTGGAACGCAGGAATGCGCAAATGGTTGGTTACAGGTGGAATCATGCTCGCGATGTTCGTTGTCACGCTCTTGTTCTCGGGGACTGTATTGGCGCACGGTTACATTGACTCTCCCAGCAGCCGAGCTGATCTGTGCGCGAAGAAGGTGAACAAGAACTGTGGATTTATCATTTATGAACCGCAAAGCTTGGAAGCATATAAGGGGTTTCCAGCAGCAGGGCCGGCTGATGGCAAAATCGCCAGTGCGAACGGTGCATTTCCAGAGCTTGATCAACAATCGGCAACGCGCTGGAGCAAGGTGAACATTACCCCAGGAACGACTACGTTCCATTGGACGATTGAAGCGAACCACGCAACAACTAGCTGGAAATATTATATTACGAAGCAGGATTGGAATCCGAATGCGCCGCTTAGTCGCGCCTCCTTCGACTTGACTCCGTTCTGCAACGTGGATTATAAAGGCAAGCAGCCTCCGCATTCTTATTCCGACACGTGCAATGTTCCAAGCCGGACGGGATACCAAGTAATCCTTGCCGTGTGGGAAATTGCTGACACCGCAAACGCGTTCTATAACGTCATTGATGTGGACTTCGGCGGCGGTTCCCCTGTCGATCCGACCCCGCCTACGCCGCCATCGAATCTTGCCGCATCGAACGTTACGGCGTATACCGCCAATTTATCTTGGAATGCTTCTACCGACAACGTAGGCGTAACGGGGTATAACATTTATAAAGATTCCATACTCGTAGGATCGACAAATGGAACCACTTTAACATACGCGCTAACGGGACTAACGCCGAATACAACCTATACGTATACGGTGCGAGCCATCGATGCCGCGGGCAATGAATCCGCTAACAGCAACGCCGTATCCTTCAAGACGTCAGCACCGCAGCCGGATACAGAGCCGCCAACTGCCCCATCTCAATTGACCGCTTCAAATATTACTGCTACGAGCGTGAAGCTGTCTTGGACAGCATCAACGGACAATGTAGCCGTGGCTGGATACCGCGTTTATAACGGATCGACCTTGGTAGCTACCACAAATGGGGTGACGTATACAGTGACTGGGCTTATGGCGAATACCGCTTACACATTCACGGTCATTGCTTATGATGCCGCCGGAAATGTGTCGCCTAGCAGCAATACAGTAAGCGTCACAACAGCGCCTGCCCCAACGGCCACACCGTGGGCAGCCAATACCTCCTATGCGGCTGGTGCGCTTGTAACTTATAACGGTAAAACCTATGCGGCGCTTGTTGCTCATACGTCTCTTGTGGGATGGGAGCCTCCAAATGTTCCCGCTCTCTGGCTGTTGAAATCGTAATTCGCTGTCTGCCTTTGGGTAGAGAGGAGCCCTTGACTCGTCAGGGGCTCCTTATCGTATGACAGATTCCATGCTTCTGGATTTATGAAGTATATATCCTCTGCCTCTAAGATGCTGCAGAATGGTCGGATGACTTGGGTCTGCTTCAATTTTTTCGCGAACTTTCTTGATGTAAATGTAGAGAACACCCTCGGAGGTATCCAACTGATCCGCAAGCTCTTGCGCTGATATTGGTTGTCCATCTTGATGTACCAAATGATAGAGCAGCTTGAATTCCAGCGTCGATAAGACCTGTTCTTCTCCCTGCCTCTGTATGGAGTGGTTCGCGATGTGAAATAGAGTGTGATTATCACCCAGCACAACTGCTCCATCAATCTCTTTCGCATGACTCCCCTTGATCGGCTCCTCCACGGTATCTACACCCAACATTCCAGATATGGATTGCTCCCACATCATAATCTTCTTCAATGTATCCTTCTCATCTGGATTCACGATCATGATAGGCACCTTAGTCTCTGTCATCATGCGGGTGAAGCATGTGTCATCCTCGATCTGATTCGAATCTAATAAGAATATGCTATGGGAGGCTGCCTGGGCAATTGCTTCTCGGAATCGGTGGCAGTCCTCAATATGAGTCAGTTTCATTCTGTCGTCGAATAGATGTCTGACATATGTAAAGAAAAATTGGTTGTTCGTATACACGGATAGCTCCATATCGCTTCCCTCTCTTATTCCCTTGTTCGCATAGAAGCGCCAAGTTCTATTGTATATAGGGAGAGAAGCAATGTAAATTGCGAATCCAATATACAAATACAAGCCCTCCAACATGATTGGCAGGGCTTGTTCCTGTACTCGTTATTATCCGTTATCCTTCGAGAACGACTTTGACTTGATTCCATGTTGATGCAGGAAGCTGGATGCCGCTTGCCGCTGCATTGTCATGAATCTGCTCTACCCGCTTCCCGCCAGGAATAACTGCATCCACGCCTGGCTGCTGCAGCAACCAAGCAAGTGCGAGATTCGGCAGCGTAAGTTGCTGTTCACTTGCGATATCCTTTAATTTCTCAACGCGGGCAAGATGCTGCGCGAACACATCAGGCTGGAACAGTTCTAAGTCCTTCCGCCAATCCCCATCATCCAGTGTCATATCAGGTTTGTATTTCCCACCCAATATTCCGAACGCAAGAGGCCCATAAGGAATAAACGAAATATCGTGGTTAAGACAGTACGGAAGTAGTTCCTGTTCTACTGAACGATCGAGCATATGGTATGGGCTTTGCAGTACATTGATTGCATTCGTTGCATTCGCTTCCTTCACTTGATTAAAAGTCGCATTGGAAATACCAATTGCACGAATCTTCCCCTCCTCCTTCAGACGAGTAAGTTCGCCGATTGATTCACTTAGCGGAATGAGCTCATCGATAAAGTGAATATAATATATATCGATATAATCCGTCTGAAGCCGTTTCATGCTTGCTTCTACAGCACGTCTTAGATAGTGGGGATGATTATTGAAACGAATGCTGCCGTCTTCGAGCTTCTCGATTCCCCCCTTGGTTGCTAGTACAAGATTGTTCCGGCAATCTTGAATAACTTCCCCAATCAATTGCTCCGAACGCCCGAACCCATAGGCATCTGCTGTATCCAGTAACGTAATTCCCTGCTCAATGGCTTCTCGAACCGTTTGTTTCCCAATATCTTCATTTACATTGGTGTAATTGTTATGCCCGCCTACTGCATTTGTTCCGAATCCAATCTCCGATATTTGGATGGAAGTTTTCTTTAATGTCGTGTATTTCATACGAATCTCTCCTTTTCTGAACTACCTCTATTTCACGAATACTGTTAAACCGCTCTAGTTACTTCGTTGACGACTTTATCTTGTCTCCACCCATACAGGGCAACCATAATGGCAATGATCGTAAGCGCTGTAGCCGCAAGAGGCACTGCTGTGAGCCCGAACCCACTATGTATAACCCAAGCACCTAGCGATGATCCGAGTGCAATCCCCAGATTAAAAGCGCTAATGTTCAATGATGATGCCAGATTAGGTGCTCCCTTCGCCTTCTCAATAATGCGCATCTGCAAGGCGGGCACATGACCGAATGAGGCCAGACCCCATAACAGAATTGTCAATACTGCTGCCCACTTCACATGAATCGTGTAATAGAGCAACCCCATGGCAAGAGCAGATAGGGTCAGTCCTCCGATTGCAGTTGGCATAATGCGTCGATTCGCAAGCTTGCCCGCGAAGGTATTTCCTATCGTCAATCCGACTCCGTACAGAAGCAGAATTGGAGTAATCTGATCATCAGAAAACCCAGTGATCTCCGTTAACAGCGGTGCGACATAGGTAAAGGCTGCAAAAATTCCAACAAAGCTCAATATCGTCATTACGAGCGTAAGTTGAACTTGTGTGCTCTTCAATACTTGCAGCTCTTGTCGCAACTGGCTCTTCGCTTGAACAGTTATACGGGGAACCCATAGAGCTACAGCAAGTGTGCCTAGCAATCCAAGCACACCAACTGACCAGAATGACGCGCGCCAGCCCAATTGCTGGCCAACAAATGTTCCTAAGGGAACGCCAACAATGTTCGCGACAGAAACCCCGGTAAAGATCATGGCAACAGCACTTGCTTGCTTATGCGCGGGAACGATCTTAGAGGCAACTACCGCACCTGCCCCAAAGAAGGTTCCATGAGCAAATGCTGCCACAAATCGTGCTACCAGCAGAAATGCATAAGTAGGTGCTACAGCACAGAGCACGTTCCCTATCACAAAGAGCAGCATCAGTCCGAGCAGTAGCTGTTTGCGCTCGATCCTCCCTGTAATCGCGGTTAAGAGTGGTGCTCCAATGGCCACACCAATGGCATAGCCAGTTACGAGTAATCCGGCAGCGCTAATGGATACATGCAAATCTCTTGATATCTCTGGCAGTATACCCATCGTAATAAATTCAGTAGTGCCGATCGCAAACGTGCACAGCATAAGCGCCAGCAGGGACATTGTTGAGTTCCTATCCTGATGAATGTGAATAATGAATCCCTCCATTTTAGATCGGGTTGTTTCTAGCCGATAAGCAGCTATTTGAGCAGTTCGTTCTGGCACCTATAACGTTATCAATCTCTGCAACATCTGTCCTGATTCAGACGTTAAGCTTCGCCTTAATTTTTGTTAAGATATAGGATAGATATAGAAGTGGATATCAGAGTGATATAGATATCATTCATCGTTTACAATCAGAATGATAATGGAGGGTTGCTTGTTGGAAGCCAAAGAAATTATACGAAATATCGAGGCGTTCAGAAATTCCAAGGCGCTATGGAAAGAGTTCGAATATGAGGATTCTGACGCAAACTATTGGAAACGATATGCGGCAGCGATTGCACTTCAGTATGATTGGAGAGAGGAAGATTATGATTTTATTCGATATTTGATGGAGAATGAAGTGGAGAGTCGTATCCATGATTCGTTCCAAGGATACGGGGATTCCCTGCTGCTCCTCTCTTATTTACTGGCCAAATTCCGCAAGCTTGAAAATGTATGGATATTTGAGAAAGCCAAATCCGCAAACTTCGATACGTATTGCGGTTATTTTGACGAATTTATATTCTCAGTTGGAGTGGAACAAACGTGTACATACATAGAGGAAGTTGGTCTTACGGAATCGAACAGCTATCTTTACGAACGCAAGGATAAGTTGAGAACCCTCTATACAGAGCAAGATATCGAATCATTTATGCAAAGAATGGCCCTATGGTTCCCAGACAGCATCGATAAAGAATCTACAGATAGTTTGTTGTCTCGGGCAATCGATTTTAAGGATGATGAAGAGGCAGCACGACTGTTTGCCATTCTTGAACAGGACGCTGAAGCTAGCACCACAACCATATATTATCGTGCCAAAGAAATCGGAAATTATGAGAAGGCCATCTATTATAAACAAAAGGAACTAGATTCTATTAATGACCCAAGAGATATGGCTTCTGCACTCCTTGATATTACTGAACTGCGCGTGATGAATAACGATTATGCTGAGGCTTATGAGACCGCGCAGCTATGGGAACAACTTTTATCTCAATTTGATAGTTGGCAGGAAACCGGACTGGGTAGATCAATGTGTGAAGCCTGGTTCGATATCTGTCTTGGCTTGAGCAAAGAACAGAAAATGACGACTGCACTCCTCTGCTATGAAAATGGAAAGTGGATGATCAGCCGCACGAACGCTTGTTACTTAAACCTATTAAAAAAGGCATACGCATGCAGTGAAGTGCTCCAAAAAAAGAAAGACATGCGTTTCTATAAAATGAAATTAGTAAAGGAGAAAAAGAAAATAAACCGAATAAAAAGAAGATGATACACCTATTTTTTCTATTCCATCTTATCGAAATGAGGTAATTTACGAATGGATATTTCATATTGGAAAGGCAAGCGTATTCGGCTTCGCACACCTGTTGCAGAGGATATCGTCATATTCGACAGTTTGGATGACAGCATACTGCAAAATTTAGACTCCATCGCATTTCCGCGGACGCAAGCTCAAATGGAAGAATGGATCGAGCAAATCTCGCAGGGAGCTTCGGAAAATAGCCATGATTTCTACTGGATCGCCGAGGATGCCAATAAGGGAGACGTCGTCGGTACCATTGAGATTGATGGCACTGACCCCAAAAACGGGACCTTCGATTACGCAATATCTGTATTCCCTGCTTATCGGGGCAAGGGCTACGCCAGTGATATGATCCTAACCATTTTGAAGCATTATTTCTTCGAGCTGAGATATCAAAAAGCAACCGTTTGCATTTATTCCTTCAACGAAGCTTCTATGAACCTGCATCGCAAGCTTGGTTTCATCCAGGAAGGCAGACTGCGTAGCATGATTTACACCAATGGGAAGTACCACGACGAGGTGTATTTCGGTATGACCAAAGAGGAATTTGAGGCATTATACATGAGGTAATGATATGACATTTCCCTGTATCTATACGTAACTGACAAAGGAGCTGTCGGACGGTAGTTTGCTACCTTCCTAACAGCTCCTTTGTCATGCTCTTTTCCCCTTAATGATCTTCTTACATTTCATCGCATTTGCGGTGTATGCTCCACTCAGATGCATCATCTCCGGATTGTACATTGACGATAATGTCTCCGCGTAAATCCGGTTTTCCTAGCCTCCCCTTTTCTTCCAACTACTTCTCGATCAAATATCAAGAACAAAAAAACGGGCTTCAAAAAAGATTGACTCCTGATGAGATCCAATATAAACTGAAGCAGTAATTTAGTAATTTAGTAATTTAGTAAATTAGTAATTTAGTAAATACAAAATTGAAAAGAGGGAGAAAATGAAAATACCTACTACGTTAAAACACAAGCCTGTTGTCGTGTCGAATAATTATGAGCAAGTTGATGGCCCCTTCGCCAGAAGCACTGATGTGAAAGGTCTTTCCCTGGGATTGGTTCAGCGGAATGACAATGGCAAGGTCGAACTTTCTGCCAAGGTATGGAGACATACGGGAGAGAAATGGTCGCAGAATTCGGAGGAACTTCCCCTCCATCGTGTGCTTGATTTGTCCATTTTGATTTGCCGCTCTGTAGCTCATTTTCACGAAGCATACCGGTATGAGCATTTATTTGACCCGCAGCAACCCGTCATCGATCGGATTGGTCTGCAAGGAGATGCCATGACCGTGGCAATTGATACGGAAAATGAGCGGATCAATGACGACATTAAGCTGTTCAGTCAAACGCTGAGCGACAACGATGAGATGATCAGCGAACGCCTTCGCAATTTGTCCAAAATGCTAAAGGATATGGGGTATTGACGATGTTATCCAATCGATATGTTCGAACCGTTATCCTCTCCCGGGTACTGCTGCAACTCGGAATTTGGATCCGGAATTATGCCGTTCTGTTGTATGTTACCGAATTAACGAACAATAATCCGATTTATGTATCGCTGATTTCAGTCGCGGAATTTGCTCCGATTTTCCTATTCGGACTCATTGGCGGAACCTTTGCCGACCGATGGAAGCCGAAGCGAACGATGGTATGGAGTGATCTGCTGTCTGCCTTGTCCGTTGTAGCTGTGTTGATTGCCGTTTTGAATAACGGATGGATTGCCCTCCTGATCGGATCATTTATTTCGGCCAGTCTGTCCCAGTTTTCTCAGCCTTCAGCCATGAAACTATTCAAGCGGCATGTGCCAGGTGAACAACTGCAAGGCGTGATGGCGATGTTTCAAACGCTTGTTGCCATCTTCACGGTATTGGGACCTATCATCGGCACGTTTCTATTTATTCAATTTGGAATTAACGTATCTCTAATTTTGACGGGTGTTTTCTTCCTGGGAGCTTCGCTCATATTGTCCACACTCCCACGCGATGTGGAAGAATCGAAAACGACTGATGCTGGCAGCTTCTTCAAGGAGCTGACGGCCGGGCTGCGTTATATTGGGGCGAATCAATCGTTACGCACACTTTGCATGACCTTCGCAGCTGTCGGATTAGCATCGGGTCTGACTCAACCGCTTCAAATCTTCCTTGTCATCGAGAAATTGGGATTAAACAAACAAGATTTACAGTGGTTTGTAATGGCCAACGGGGCAGCCATGTTCGTAGGTGGAATTGCCATTATGGGAATCGCCAAAAAGATTAAGCCGCAGTTGCTGCTCACGATCGGCTTGCTTGTCGCCGCCGTCTGTACGATGGGTATTGGTGCGTCTAGTCTGATTTGGCTGACTGTTGTTCTCTTAGTAATTAGCGGCTTGTTTTACCCATGTATTCATGGCGGCATCCAGACGCTTATTGTTCGCAATACGGAAAGTTCGTTTATGGGTCGAGTATCCGGTGTGATCACTCCAGTTTTTATGGGCATGATGGTCATGGGCATGTTTTTATCCGGTTATTTGAAGGAAATGTTTTCACTTCTCACTGTATATCTGTTGAGCGGTGTTTTGATTATTGTGGGAACCCTTTTGCTCTCCCCACTCCTGATTGAAAAAAAACAACCGATAAACGAAGATCTGCATCATGATAGATAGGAGAATCATGAAATGAATGTACATGAAACTTATGTCTTGTCCCCTGCAAGACAACTGACGGATGAAGAGAACAGGCTGGTTTGGAAGAAGCCTTCCTCTCATCAGATCAGCGAAGAAGAACAGCGTATTTGTAAAGAAGTAAAGCGCAATTGGGATCGCGGGGAAATGAAAATTGCTAATATTCTGTTAGAAGGCGATGCCGGTTCCGGTAAAACACAACTAGCCAAAGCATTGTCTGCGAATTTCGGATTGCCGTATACGAAAGTAACCTGCTTTGCGGATATGGATAAATCCGATATTATCGGCGCGATATTGCCCGTCATTCCTTCTGAGCAATTAGAGAAGCTGGAGCCTGCGGAGCAACGCATATGGCAAGCAATCTATGACAGCGATAGTTTGCATCACATTACTGAAGTGCTAATGGATGCGCTACAGATTACACAGGAACAGGCCGCCTTACAAATGAAGCAGATGCTAAAGCGTGCAGCGGAATACACCGACGGCGAAGCGGTTGAGTACCGATTTTACCCATCTGAAATCGTTAGAGCGTATCAAAAAGGATATCTTCTGGAAGTTCAAGAACCAAACGTGATTCGTGATGCTGCAGTATTGATGGCGTTAAATTCTGCTCTGGAGTTGGACGGAAGCATAAACCTCCCTACCGAGATCATACACAGGCACCCAGACTTTATCGCAGTCATTACAACAAATCGCAGCTATGCGGGGGCCAGACCGTTAAACGAAGCTCTGCGTGACAGAGTTCAACACTCGGAAAAGATGGATCTGCCCGGCAAAGAGGTCATGATGGAACGCGCGATATCCAAAACAGGGTATCAGGATGAAAAGGTGCTGAGCGTGTTAGCAGATGTTATTATCATTTTGGATCGAACAGCTCGGGCAAATGCCATCAAAGGCGTGGCTGGAATGCGTTCCTTTTTCTACTGGACAGATGCAGTTGCTGGAGGAGCCTCCGTCAAAGAGTCCCTATATCATAAGGTCATCTATAAAATAACAACCGATGACGAAGAAATTAAGATTCTGGAAGAGGCACTTGAGAAGAATGGTTTGCTTGCTAGCTTAGAGGACGTTGCGAATCAGGTAAAAAAAAACAGAAAATCGGTGATACAATAGAAATTAAGACATGGGGAGATATCGATTCGGATCTTGATTATGATGCTGACAGCCTTACCGAGGAAAAAGGCATAGCACTTAGAAAATCTGCGGACAGTGAGGATCGTTCATCACTAACATCTGTGGATTCTCACGGCGATATGAAAAGTACAGATACGGGTGAAGACGGCTCCCCCCAATATCATCAGGCCAATCCAGCGCCAATGACTGAGGATGAAAAACAAAAAGAGCGCGATTTTCGCAAAAAACTGAATCGTGCCGCAAGGGAAATGGTGTCGAATACGATTCATGAAAAGGTGAAGCTTATCGTTCACCGACCAGACTATACGCTAGAAGATCAGCACGATTACGATCGTCTCAGCAAAGGACTCATGTCAATCGTGAGGGAAATTGCCAGAAAGACACTTCCGTTGCTGGAACATGAGGTGTCTTCCGAATATACAAGGAATCGTTACTATGGAAGCAAGTTTCAGGCGGATAGTGTGGCTTACAGGGATTATCGGTATTTTGCCAAAAAACGCCCTCCATCTGAGTCCCCTTCCCTAGTGGTTGGCCTCAGGATTGACGAATCCGCATCGATGTCTGCATTTGGCAGATTGGAGGCAGCAAAGCAAGCGGTTATTGCAGTCTATGAATTTTGTCAGATTTGCCAGATTCCCATACTCATCTACGGCGACACGGCTGATGTTTCCAGGATGGAGCAAATGTCGATCTTTGCTTACACCGACTTTGAGAAGCCAGATCCAAGCGACCGATTCAGACTCATGAACATTCAGGCCAGAAGTAATAATCGTGATGGAATGGCGCTGCGGATGTTGGCGGAACGGTTAGCCGTGTCACCACAACAAACCAAGCTGCTCATTAGCATTAGTGATGGACAGCCCAAAGCAATGGACGATTACACAGGAGATTATGCAGTGAATGACATGCAGCAAACGATAGAGGAATATGAGCGAAAAGGTGTTCGATTCCTTGCAGCTGCAATCGGTCAAGACAAGGATATCATTCATGCCATCTACGGGAATGACCGTTTTTTGGATATTACAAATTTGTATGAGCTGCCTGCAAAGTTAGTTCGAATTATCGCTAGGTATATATAATTCACATCACTCTTTATCCTTGAAAAGGAGAACAAACAACATGGATATGAACAAGCGCAAGGAGCTTATTGAAGCTTACAAGCAGATCAAGACTTACATGGGGGTTATCCAGATCAAGAACAACACAAACGGTAAAATCTTTATTGACAGCTACCCCAATTTGAAAAATAAATGGTTCACGCTGCAAATGCAGCTGGACATGGGCAGATTTGCAAATGCTCAGCTCCAGAAGGATTGGAAGGAATTCGGTTCTAGTGCCTTCACCTATGAGATTCTTGAGCAGAAGGAAACCGATAAGGTGACCGACATCCGCTGGGAAGTGAAGCAAATCATAAAGCCCTGGCTTGAAAAGTTGCAGCCCTATGGAGACAAAGGATATAACAAGCGACCTAAGGAATAAGTTGTTGGTGTTCATTGCAAGAATTTGGCGGGGAGGCTTCCCCGCCCTTTCTTATATGTCCCAGATTACCCGGCAGATTGACTATCGTTGAAATCCAAGATAAGATGAAACAGTCATTTAGTAAATTAGTAAATGAAAAGAGGGTCAGAACATGAAAATACCTACTACGTTAAAACATAAACCTGTTGTCGTGTCAGAAAATTATGAGCAGATTGATGGCCGACTCGCTCCCAATACAGATGCCAAAGGCCTCTCGTTAGGTTTGGCCCAATGGAATGATAGAGGAAAGATTGATATTTCTGCTAAGGTGTGGAGATACACAGGAGAAAAATGGTCCAGACAGTCAGAAGAGCTCCCTCTTCATCGTGTACTTGATTTGTCCATTCTGATTTGCCGTTCATTGGAGCATTTTCGTGAAGCTTACCGATATGAGCATCTTTATGATCCCGAGCAGCCTATCATCGACCGAGTTGGCCTGCAAGGAGATGCCATGACTGTGGCGGTATGTACGGACAATGAACGAATTAATGAGGATATTAAGCTGTTCAGCCAAGCATTAAGCAATGATGATGAGATGATAGGCGAGCGTCTGCGTACGTTATCTAAAATTTTGAAAGATATGGGATATTAAGTGCTGATTACAGAGTCTACGTCAGATCTTTAATTATTGGGGTGCCTATACGGCACCCTTTCTTTTATAACGGAAAATACCGGAGTGGTGTGGGCAATTCAGGTGTTTGGCTAAATAATGTCTATTTAATTCGCCGTATAGTATCCTGTCCCTGTATTAGCACCATCACCTACCACATAGATCGTGCCTGTGTCCGTTGTGCGATAATTGCTGGTTGAGGCTGAATGATGAACCGGATCGCCAATAAACAACGAGCCGTAATTCACTGCGTCTGGATAAAGGTTCAGCACATTATTTCCAGCGGAATACCAACTATCACTCCACTGGAACGGAAACCCGTACATAGCCGCGGCCCACCAAGCCATTTTAAATTTATCGGTCGTATTATCTGTTGGCTGGGCGCTGCTCGGGGCATTCGTAGAGATGACAGCCGTTTCAATGCCTTTATTGCGTTTGTAGGTGAGGCATTTGTCAGCCTTTACAGCCCAGTCAGAAATCGATTGATACGTATTGCTGTATATAAGCCAGCTCTCGGCAAGATACCAGTCACCAGCACCGACACGCGACGGCTGATACACTCCTTTTTCGTTAAGATCTCCTCCAATATGATCCGGATTCCAAGCGTTCATAAACACCTTGAGACCCTTTCCGTGTGCATAATCAGTGATATCATTCTGGATTGTTCTGGTTACGCCAATATAATCAAATCCTGCGCAATCAAGGAACACACCATATACGTTCATATCACTCCATTTGTTGACTTTTTGCTTAATTGCTGTTGTATCAGGGTTCGGAGTACATCCTAAATTCACGTATCCAAACACTTTCTTGCCGCCGAGTGCATTTAGATTGTTTATAACCGCAACTGTGTTAGCATGATCTCCATGTGTTGTTTCTTCAAGACCTGCCCCAAACACGATGATATCAAACTGAGCAAAGGTGTTCGTTGCAGTTGTTACATTTCCACCCGCACCATTTACGACAGAAGGCCAGCCATAATAGATTGCCAATCGCTGTTGCGGTGAAATGACCTCAGAAGCGCCAGCAGACGAAATAAAGCTGGTTAGCCCTATTAGGAAAGCTAGCAACGCCAACCATTTTTTATTCTTCATGCCATCATACCTTCCTTCACATGTTATTGATGATAAAGTCTTTATGCATTCGTAAATCGTCCAAGCCTTTTATTAAGCTGATTCTCCTCTCCCTCTCTTTACATCGCTTACACATGCTGGATGCAAAAAGGACCGCTATACTTATATTAGCGATCCTCGATCTTCATGAATATATTTTTATTTTGATTTCTCCGAACATTTGTCATTATAAATACTCCTTTACGACACTCACCCAGTATTTCAAGAAGTCAACGATTCCATTGAGAAAAATGACAGTTTAACAAGGGAACCTGGAAATGTTTATAGAATAAGTATCTACAATGAAAGAAAGAAGTAAGTTTCCTTAGTTAAGAAAAGGACAGGGAATTACTAAAGGGAGAAAAAATAAATCACTTCACCTTTAAAATAATTTTACCTGTATTTTGGTTTCTCTCCATGCGCACATGAGCTTCGCTCACCTTTTCCAATGGATAGGAGGTATCGATGATTGGTTTTATGCTCCCGCGTTCGAAGTGTTTCATAATATTCATGACGAAATCCTGTGTCAGCTTCGCCTTGTACTCATCACTTCTAGGCGTCAGCAAGGTTCCTGTGACTTGTACGCATTTTGCCATTAAGGCAAATAAGTTCACCTGCGGTACCTTGACCCCGCCGAGCACACCAATGAGCACCCACCGGCCTTCCTTCTTGATGCTGGCAAGGTTCTTCTCCCAATAATCCGCCCCTACAAAATCCAGAATTACATCTGCCCCTTGCCCATTCGTAGCACGAAGCACCTCTTCGTCAAAGGATTGCTCCTTATAATTGATGAGTACATCTGCACCCAATTCTCGACAGAAGTCCAGCTTCTTCGCAGAACCTGCAGTTACAATTACGGTTGCCTTGCTGATCTGTTTCGCAAGTTGAATCGCAGCTGTGCCTACTCCGCTGGCGCCTGCATGAATAAGCACCGTCTCGCCTTGTTGTAGCTTGCCAATCCAGTATAACGTCTGGTACGCAGTTAAGAATACTTCTGGAATTGCCGCCGCATCAGCAAATGAGAATGAATCGGGAATCGGGATCACCCGGTCAATTGGCATGACCGCATATTCGGCATATCCTCCCCCATTAACAAGCCCCATTACTCGATCACCAACCGTATAGGTGCTCTCTCCATTGACTTCGATGACCGTTCCGGCAACTTCTACCCCTAGAATAGGGTTCGTAGCATATCCGGCCTTGCCTTCGCGCATGACAATATCTGTTCGATTCACTGCTGCAGCATGCACTTCGATTAGCAGTTCTCCAGCTTGCGGCTGTGGGCTCGGTAAATCTGTTATCTCCAGCTGCTCTGGTCCACCTGGTTTGTTCACGATTACACCCTTCATTGAGAGCCTCCTTGTTTATGTATCTCTCTCTCCACTTTGTTTGATAGTTATGAAACTATCATATTTAAGGCAACCCTTAAAGTCAAGATTACGGTATCGGAGTTCGTTTCTAGGGTAATTTCATGACGTCCCGTCACTTTTTTCTACTAACCATTGATTTAGAAGCTTGAGCTGTTTTTGACGGGCATCATCTATAGTCCGATAAGATTTATTACTTGAGTCTGCATACCCATGAAGTAAAATCTCGCCTCCTTCGGACATGATATAGGACACCATATCACCCTTTTCTCCATAGAAAGATAGCAGATAGGCTGGGTATTCGGGGAAATTGGATGCCGAGAAGTCATTTCGAACCAGAATATCTTGAAGCGTACTCATAACCAGCTCAATTTGTTTGTTATCGGTGATGTGAGCGTAATTGTTGCCTTCATTGTCTCCTGACATAAACTTCTTCAGAAAAATTGATTCGATCTTGGCTTCATTTACATAATCCATGACTAAATCATGTAGTGAATACGTAATTCGTGTCTGATACACATGATTACCTAGTACGCCCGAAATCAACAACAGGGCAACAATCATAATTGGCATTTTGTATCGTGACATTCCAACCGCCCCCACTATCGTTCTAGTTTTCGTATCTACGTAAATACTACCAGATTATAGAATTCAATAGAGCTACTCTTTTTTGAAACAAGTTATAAATGTAAATGAAGTTATTGATCAGATGACGGGATCGCAGATATTTCCCACATGGTAACTGAGGAATGACAGTATGAATAGGTGCAATTGTGTGAACACTGATTCAGAAGCATTGATCCTATTAGCTAATTTGAGGTGTGAATACTTGAATAACCATTTCTCAATCCGTTTTCTATATCTATATGTATTCATCACGGGCGCTTCCGTCATGGCGATCGAAATTGCAGCTTCCCGCTTCCTGGCGCCATACTTTGGTACTTCGATGATTGTGTGGGCGAACATTATTGGACTTATCCTTCTATCACTCTCTCTCGGATATTGGGTTGGTGGCAAATGGGCCGATCGTTGGCCGAGCGGCAAGTTGTTAATGATGCTGTCACTACTGTCCGGTGTCCTTGTGTCCTTATTGCCCTTATGGGGTAGCTTCATATTTCAGTTTCTTACCAATGGCATAATGAATACACCCGTCTGGATTATTTTCTGTTCGTTCTTCGCCGTTTTAATCGTATTTGCTCCCCCTGTATTTTTACTGGCGATGGTGAGTCCGTTTGCAATTCGGTTAGTATCCGATCAATCGAAGGACATTGGCCGTGTAGCTGGCAATCTGTATGCGTGCTCCACATTAGGGAGTTTATTGGGCACATTCGGCACTGCTATGATTACGATCCCATTGTTGGGAGCGAGAGAGTCAATTTATATTTGGTCTGCTGCTCTGATTGTAATTAGCGGTTGGGGACTGCGACATACGAAGCAGCGTTGGTTGGTTTTGCTTCTACTTGTTCCTGTGCTTTCCTATTTCTTCATCAATGACAACGTGTCTACTTCCGCAAATGAGAAAGTACTCTGGTCCAAGGATACGTTCTACCAATATGTCAGAGTCGTCGAGGCTTCTAATGGAGATATTTCTTTAGTATACAACGAGGGCGGTGGTGTTCAATCGATCCGGAGGGCTAAGCCAGGATTGCATACTGGCGACTACTACAATGATTATTTAGTGCTTCCCTATTTGACCAACTCGCCGGATCAACTGCTCGTATTGGGTTCCGCTGGTGGTACGATTCCTCGGTTGTTGGCTGAGTATGTGAAGCCACAATTTCCAAATATGAATGTTACTGGTATAGAACTGGATCCCGAGGTTATTGCGCTTGGTTATCAATTTATGGGGCTGAAGCCTGAAGATGCTCAGATTGTGAATCAGGATGCGCGTGTATTTATTAGTAATACGAATCAAAAATACGATATCATAGTTGTCGACTGCTACTCGCAGCAAATCTATATTCCTGCTCATTTATCGACTGTGCAGTTTTTTGATACCCTTCGATTGCATCTGAATCCAGATGGGCTCACTGCTTTAAATGTGAACGTGACAACACCCGATTCGCCACTTCTCTTAGCGATGGCGAAGACAGTGAAGCAGGTTTTTCCCAACACATACATCGTGAAGTCGTCCGGACAATACAACTACATGATTGTTGGATCCATACGCCCGCTGCAAATAGATAATTTCAATCGAATACATCTGAATAGTCCCATTCACCCGTATCTCGAACAATGGCAGAAAGGGCTAAAGGAAGTGAATGATGAGCTGCTTGCCAACGCACAAGTATTGACTGACAACCATGCTCCAACTGAAATGCTAACGGATTCGATGATTTTTGGGTCAATTCCGGATCGCCCTTAATCCTTATAACGAATAAAGCCACAATACTGAACAACGAATGTTCATGTACAGTGGCTTATATTTATTTCATCAGCGTATTTACAACAGGATTCAAATGACTTGTATACGGAGATCAGCTTTCTCGTCTGTTCATTTCTCGTTACTTTCATAACGAAGTATTCGTAGCTCTAAGAAGTTGTGGTAAAGAAAACTGTATATACAGCGCTTTGAGTAATATTGGGAGCAGCATAGAGTGAGATTGCATTATTCCTTACGACTGCATTTCCAGGGATGACACTCGTCCATGAGATTGTTGCCGGTGCCGTTGATACTGTGGGATTATATACGTAAACTGGCTGTGCACCAATGTCTGCTGGTCTGATCGAAAACACGATTGTCCCGGTTATGACAGCTGTGGTTACAATCGTTATTGTCGATACAATGGAGCTCGGAGCTGGTGAGGAAGCATTGTTATCAACGTTAACACATACTTGAAATAAATAGGTGCCTGCTTCTAAATTATTCACATTGATGGAGCCGGAAAAACCAGATACATTACCTGGACCGAGCACAACATAAGGTATCTCATTAGATGCAGCGCCTGGAGAACCAGAGATTCGTTGAAACCCTGAGTTCGCCCCGCTAAATAGTATAGCTTTCGTTGAAACTGTGGATGATGGCCCCGTCGCGCCAGTTGCTCCGGTTGCTCCTGTTGTACCGGTGGTTCCTGTAATACCAGTAGCCCCAGTTCTTCCTGTTGCTCCTGTCGTTCCGGTGATGCCTGTTACCCCGGTCGTTCCTGTCGCACCAGTCGAACCAGTTG
>NZ_MAIS01000023.1:0-73183 GCF_001680695.1 Paenibacillus sp. KS1
CGGTTGAACGATTTCTTTCGACACCTGATTTACAGTTTGAATCGGTTGAACGACTTCCTTCACTTCCTTCGTTATCTGTTCCGGCTTTGCTTGTTTATAAGCTTGATTGAAAGCTTGATTGAAAGATTTATAGTAGTCTTCCAGATACCGTAAGTGCTCTTGCAGCTGCTCGACAAGTAAGCGATTCGTTAGCATCCATCTACCGAGCAGAAATTGTGTGCGATGCACGGAGTCGAGCACTTCCTTGATCTGATCATCTTCCAATTGTTCAGAATGTGTATCGATTACCGTCTGCTTATATACCTGCACCCTTCGATACGTACACAGGTGAAGCTCACGCAGCGTATCTACCATTGACAAGATTTGTATAACATGCAATTCTTTACTTTTCTGATCCCATCTCATATCCAACGCGTGGATGAGATGGAACACCGATAGCAGCATTTGAGACAAAGGTTGAAAGGTCTTAATCATCATCCACCTCGATCCATCTATTAATAATCGAATTCGTTTGAATCAGAATCCAGCTCTTCGCCTATATCATTCTGCTTTGTGATCGGGGCGCTGGTCTTGACAGCAGGATCTCTTGTTTGTGCTTGGAATTCCATATGTACGACCATATTCAGCTTCTTCAGCAGCAGCCACTCCGCCATTAGCATCGAATCCAGAATTTGTACAACAGAGGAGTTGTAATCCACAATTTCCTTAGGTGTCGGATGAGTTGGGAAGTTCTTATCCTTGCCAACGAACGCCTTTGCTTTCTCAGCCTCGGTAAGGAGCAGCTGTCCAAGGGCACCTTCTTCCAGAGAGAGCGATTGCAGTAGATGCGCAACTGCCTCGTCAATTGATGGAATATGATCATCATTTTTTTGAATGCTCATGTTCTCCCTCCTCTCTCTCCGGATATGGGCGAAATGCTATTCTTCACAATCCTCAAAACAGTCATGCTGCTTCTCAAGTCGAATCACATCTTCCAGCTTAAAGTGCAACAGAATCTGATTTTTCACAACGTTTCTCAGCATGCGATCAACACTTTCATTAATTTGAAGCGCTTCGGACAAGCATACATCCCGATCTCTAAGTATGGCCTGAATTTTTTCGCCTTCCGCATTGATAATATGAGACAATCCAATTTCCTCAAGGGCGATTGAGGTTAGCAGCAGGTTCACAACTTCTTTTCGTTTCAGAATAATTTCCGGTTTTATATCCGGAACATTTGGCATGGACATGATACATCTCCTCCTTATTGAGGTGCTACTCACAGACATTTACAGTTCGATTCCTCATATTTTTATGCCATAGACAAATACATCATGCTGAGTTTCGAGCTTTGTTTGTCCATTGAACATGATCAACTTGTAAAAAGAAAGTACATTCTCCTGCAGATTATTCCACTCCACAGGAGATGTAAGCGCAACGAGGTGCTTGACAGTTTAGATGACTATACCTGCAGGTAGTTTACAATCCAGGGAAGCTGCTAAGTATATTGTCTAACTTAAATTGAAGAAGCATTTCTTTCTTAATTACATCTTGCAATGTTTTTCTTACACTGTCGTCAATCGCCAGCAATTCCGCAACCGTTGCCGCTGGGGTGATGCCAGGTGCAAGTGTACCAACAACGAGTTGAATTTTCTCTGCCTCTGCATTCACGATGTGAGCAAGAGCCAGTTCTTCCAGAGCGATAGAAGCCAAAAGCAACGTTACGGTTTGGCCAAGGGTAATCGTAATAGTCGGAGTAATATTTGGAATATTAGCCTGTGACAAAACTGTTCACCTCTCTCTTTTCCTTTGCAAGCACCTCATTGCAACTTACGTTACTCATCCTATGTCTGAGGGTTTATCTCATATGCTAAATTCTGAACAATGCTTTTTAATCTGTTCTCACCCGAATATCAATTTCAGGCACTGCATACAGTTACTTATCTTATACGAAGCTGAAAAGGAGTGAATGGATTGCAATCTCCTACTTTATCCATCTGCTTGATTGCGCGGAATGAAGAGGATGTCATCGCTCGCTGCCTGCAGAGCATCAAGCCTATCGCAGATGAAATTATTGTTGTGGATACAGGATCAACGGATCGTACAATCGAAATATGCCAGGAGTTCGGCGCAACCGTGCTTAGACATGAGTGGCAGGATCATTTTTCATTGGCACGCAATTATGGATTAGAGCAGGCATCAGGTGAATGGATTATGTGGATGGATGCTGATGAGGAAATGGATGTGGATGATCGTCAGACAATGAAGAATCTGCTTCCTACCTTAGACAAGGATATCTACTCGATTCATTTAGTTAATTACATTGGAACAACTGTTCAAGCGAATGAATCATTTCATATTGCTCATGCTCGCCTCTTTCGAAATCACAAGGGATTTAAGTTCCAGTTCAGTATTCACGAGACATTGAATGTTCATGAAGTGCTGCCAGATCAAGATGAATCGCAGATCGATACATTGCCAGTCAAAGTGTACCATTACGGTTATTTGAATGATGTAACTTATGCCAAGAACAAAAGCGAGCGCAATATAACGTTATTGCTCAAAGCAATCGAAGCCAAAGAGCCAAATCCATGGCTGGAGTATCACTTAGCGAGTGAATATTCGCGTATGAAGCAGTATGATTTTGCTTTTAAATACGTGAATTGGTCAATTGTTAGATTCCTATCCGAAGGACTTACGCCGCCATCGCTTGTATATAAGCTGAAATATTCGATTCTACTGGAGACAGGAAGTATAGAGGGAGCTTGGCCAGCCATTGACAAGGTATTAGTGCTTTACCCCGATTATGTAGATCTTCATTTATACAAGGGTGTCATCCTGCATCAACTGGGCAAACACGAACAGGCACTCGAAACGTTCGACCATTGTATTGCATTAGGCGACAAACAGCTGAACCATTTAACCCTTCACGGCAGCGCTACCTTCCACGCCTATTATTATAAGGGACAATGTTATGAGCAATTAAATCAGCCACAAGATGCATGGTCAGCTTATCGTTCAGCCCTGAACTTCTATCCTGAATATGAGCCTGCCAATCTTGCACTTCAACAGTTGCTCGTCTCTCATCCTGATTTGCACGAACAACCATCACCAATTTCATAATTTATATAAAAAAAGCCTGAACCCTCCGTCAGTGTATCACTGGCAGTGAAGGTTCAGGCTTTTGACATTCAAGCTTTCAGACGAAGCTAGCAACTCGGATCTCACTCTTGATATGCTGCGTTGTATCGCCTTGTTTCGCATCATAATCCGTTAAACTGATCCCATTCAGATTCGGCACCTGGACATTGCGGCGAATCAATCTCAATCGTTCTGCCCTAGTCTCATGCAGGCCATCCCGCTTAGCCTCTCCCACCATCCACACCGCATTCACTTCAGGATTTAGGGAGCGTTTGAGTGCCCGAAGCTGCCTGCGTTCAGGTGCAGGAAGATATTCTGACGCATCGATCAGAAAAATATAATCCTGTGTGGCCTGTTCTGATCCTTGTTGTATGATGTATGCTTCACCTGCATCCATATCTTCCGTTGCATCGATCCACCGAATGGGAACAGACGTCTCCAGTTCAACGTCTTCCCGCTGTTCTCCGGTACAATTACATATGATAATTTCATTTGCCACTTCATGAATCGAAGCGATGCAAGCTTGCAATGGCTCTGTTCGTGCTCTCCAGCGAATGCAGAAGGTAATGGTTGACTCTGCTTTGTACAACAGGTCAAATATATCAGCCCCCCACTTCCGGCGTGCTTGCTCCCGATTCGTATGCAGCAGCATCATCAAGCTTGACTGCTCGAGCTGATTCGTCGTCACATGGCCCACATGATGGATGAAGGAATCATTCGCAATTAGCATACGATAACCCGCATTCGCTGTCCGCAAACATAGATCATCATCCTCATAATTTCCTAATCCGTAGCGTTCATCGAAGCCCCCTACCTCTTCGACAACACTTCGCTTCATCAGCATGCAAAATCCAACAAGTCGGCGAACTTCTGTCACCGTTCCAGCAAATTTATGTTCATGTTCCCTCGCAAAATTGTTCAAGTCCCATAAATCGGTATACGTTACCGGGATTTGTTGATGAGCACTCGAATAATTCGTAAACGGTCCGACCATGCCTACATCTTCACTGGAGTGAAGCACGCGCAGCATATTGGTCAACCAATTTGGCGTGACAATGGTGTCATTATTCAAATAAAGAATATGATCCCCTGTCGCAAGAGCTGCTCCTTGATTGCATCCTTTTGAGAATCCTGCATTCACCGCGTTTTCAATCAAGATTACATCCGACTGCAGTCTCAGATAGGGAAGCGTTAAGTCCGTCGAACCATTGTCAACGACAATTAACTCGTAAGGCTCCGTCGTATACTTACGAATGCTTTCTAGACATCGAATCGTATGAGCAAATTGATTCAACGTGAGTATCACAATACTGACCTTCAACACAATCCCCTCACTTCGCAATCACATACTTGGGAAATATGACTGTAATTAATGAAATGCCTCTACAATTTGATTCTCAACTGTTCGTATCGTTCCTCGCCAAGCTTCTCACGGAAATATTTCTGATTATGAAGCATACTTGGATGAGAGGGAAGGTAGCTGAGTGCAAACTCGTTATGATAGCAAGCCCTCTCGATGTCACCAAGACGATCATGACATACACATAGCTGCAAATGCGGTACCCACGTCCATGAGGATGGCTCTACCATAGACATTTGCGCTTCATCTGCTGGAAGCAGTGTAGCTTGCTCGAACCAGTACTTCGCTTGTTGAAAATGCCCCGAGTCCACCCACATGGCCCCAATCGCACAGCATATTTCCGCTCGCGGCTTATCATAGACGAAACTGCGGAACAGCGCCATAAACTGTTCGGTACGTTGACCCAACTTGCCATAACACTCCGCCATTTTTCTGCACGCCTGAATATTATCCTCTACCCACCCTTGCTCTGTTTCGAGGAACTTCATATATCCGTGTGCTGCTTCTTCGAACCGGGAATGATCTCGCAATTCATTCGCAAAATAGTATAGATCGCGAGGCGTAAATTGCTCTCCCTCGGCAAGTCTCTTCTCGTAAATTCGCAAATTGCGATCGGTATATGCTTTATCCTTCTTATGTGTGACACACACATCACTATGAATAATATGTCCGCCTACTTCCAAATATTCGTGCACTGGCCCATACCATTTGAACCCACGATCACGCCTAACTAAGCGATTTCGCCGCAGACTAGACGTAACATTCCCCTTATCATCAACCATTAATACATAGTGCATGGTCACACTATCAACATCACGAGTGAGTGTCTTCTTCAGCTCTACTAGTAGGCGTTGATCCTTACTCTCTATCACATCGTCCGCATCGAGCCATAGAATATATTCTTGAGTAGCTTGACTGAAGGCATAATTCCGTGCAGCAGCAAAATCGTCAATCCATTCAAAATCAAATATACGGGCTTGATACTGTCCTGCAATTTCCTTCGTCCGATCTGTAGATCCCGTATCAACAATAATGATCTCATCAACAATGTTATGGACTGATGCAAGACATTGCGCTAGTGCAATCTCCTCATTACGTACAATCATACATAGACTAATCGTGATTGATGCAGACTGATCCATCGTCATTTCTGCCTCCTCAATATGTGAATCTAGCTGTACCTGATTAGACTGAGCTAGCAGCAGGTCAAGCGCTTCTCTGGCTTCTTTATGGCTGCGATCTACCTCTAGACAATTCTCATAGGCCTGTATCGCTTCTTCCCGATGATTAAGAACTTCATGGCACTTCCCGACATAATACCAAGCGTGGAAGCTTCCAACTCCTCGCAGCGTAAGATGATAGATATTTTGTTCCCCCAGCTCAACACAGTACTGAAATACAGGCAATGCATGTTCAACCTTTTGTTTTAAATACAAGATGATCCCCTTGTAGAAATGGAGATCAACGTAATCTGGATATAACGCGATCGCCTTATCGATCGAAGGCCATGCCCCTTCATAACTGCCCATGATCAACATAAGCTCATATTTTAATTTATATAGAAGCGACGGTGGCAGCTTCCCCTGTTCTACAAACCGCATAACAGAAGTATTTACAGACTCATAAGCTTCAGCATACTTTTTCAGCCGATACTGCTCACTTGCAATATGATAATCGACCCACGGGTTGTAGTCCGGCTTGTCTTTCTCCATCTGTAACAATCGCAAGTTCCGCTCCGACTTGTTCCGCAAATGAGTTACTACTTCTAGGTAGCCATAGTGATGAAGTTGTACCGGCAAGATTTTAACATCGAATTGCTCGCCCAGAACCTCATGTACATTTACCTGTTCATGGATCGCTCCGACGAACTGGAAACCCATATGATTGCGAAGCAGCCGATGCTGACCAATTAAGTATGTTTTCTCACTGCTAGGTGTGTCTTCCCCAATGTAGTTCAACAGCTGAATTACACCGATGTGAGCTTGCTCTTCTTGCAATATATCTCGAATCAACATGGCTTGATCTGAATCCAGCCTCTCATCCGCATCCATCCATAATATCCAGTCGCCAGTTGCTTGCTTCAGGGCATAATTGCGAGCTTCGGCAAAGTTGTCATTCCACGGCATTTCATATATGTTCGCTCCATATGATTGGCATATTGGAATCGTCTGATCGGATGATCCCGTGTCGACAATAATGATTTCATCTACAACATTCTTGACGCTGTCCAGACAAATGCCGATAAATGTCTCCTCATCCTTAACGATCATGCATAATGATAGTCGCTTCTCCAACTTCCCATCCCCTTTTCACATCGCTACAAACGATATATGCCGCAAATAGCCCAGTCGTGCATGTCGGAAATGGGTTCCTTTGACTTCAACGCTATCATGTCGTCCAAATTCTACGATATTCATAGATTTCTTTGTTACATTTCGTAAATGTAACAACATTGTCTTCAGTTTTTAATGTTCATTTAATGTTCCTTTCGTATTATTTGTATTAACGGAAATAGATCAATAGAAGGAGGTCCGTTGCCAGATGAAAACAGTTTATATTGAATTCCAACAACGAAAAATACCCGTGTTTTGCACAAATATGTCCCACAAAAATACATTCTCACTACTTATGGATGCACTTAACCGCAAGATGAATACAGGCAAGCGAGCGATCAAGACCTGTCTTGAAACCTTGATCAGTATTGAAATTATCGGCTCAGAGGCAATCTTGCATTCAAGACGTGAAATGGACACTGTAGCATTGTCCTTATATTAATCATTCGTGCATTTGAATTCCGACAGAATTGTTTTGATAGATCATTGCAAAAGGCGTAATTCCTTTTTGGAATTACGCCTTTTGCAATCTTTACACGTTATTCTTTTGTAAATTCAAACTTGACACGATACATTTTGTATCATACATTACAAGTATGTGTAACGTAACTTATGAATCTGCGATCCTACTCTAGCATATTTATGACAAAGGAGTCCTGCTATGACCTTTGGAGAGCGCTTACGCAATTTACGAACGGCCCGCAACATGTCGCAAGAGCAAGTAGCTCGACATATTGGATTAACTCGTTCGGCATATAGCCATTACGAAATTAACAATCGGCAGCCCGTCTATACAACCCTTCTTAAGCTAGCTGTCTTATTTGATGTATCCGTGGATTACCTAATCAATGATAACTCCTATCTGGAATCACGCGAGACGAATCAGCTTCTACAGCTATGGCACGGGCTTGATGCCGACTCAAGACAGCAGACACTCCAGCTCATGAGGCAATCACTCTACTCCAAGCGATAGAGTTTACGACCATCCCTATTTTACTTGAGCAGGCAATATAATGTAGAATGTCGTTCCATGTCCTTGCACACTCTCAACGCCGATTCTTCCTAAGTGCAATTCAACAATTTCTTTGGCAATTGCCAGCCCTATACCGCTGCCGCCTGTCATTGAATTTCGCGACTTATCATTTTTGTAGAAACGGTCGAATAGATAAGGCAAGTCTTCTTCTCCCACACCAATTCCGGTATCCGTGATTTGAATATGCACCGCTTGCTCCTGTTTCAGATAGTCCACTTCAATGGTAATCGAGCCGCCAATTGGCGTAAATTTAACCGCATTATAAATAATGTTGTCAAATACCTGCATCATACGATCAATGTCCACTTCCAGCATAAGACTTACAGGCGGAGCATTGCGGTACGTCAAGTTGTAACATGCGAACATTAACCCTCTGCTTCGCAATTCCAACTCGTAATGCTCTTCCAGATGCGAAATAAAATGTTCAAGAAGTACAGATTCTATCGATACAGGCACCCTTCTTGCTTCTAATTTGGACAACTCAAACAAATCGTCAATCAGATGATTCAAGCCATTAATTTTATTTAGCATGAGGCGAATATATTTCTTCTGCTGCTCTCTATCCTGAATTACCTCATCTTGGAGCGCCTCCAAGTAACCACGAATTAAGGTCATTGGTGTTCGCAAATCATGTGAAATATTCGTAAATAGATGCCTGCGGGAGGTCTCCATCCGCTCTAACTCATAATTTTTCATTTCTAAATTTGCGTTCATTTGAGTTAAGGCAGCTGTGCGCTCTTGGATCCGCGCTTCTAAGTTAGCATTCAACTCTCGTAACTCGATCGTTACAGATTCTACGTCGTACATCGCCTTGGAATATCTCATTGAGATCATAAGCGACTGCATGAAAACGCAAAATACAAGTCCACTTGGAGCCAAGTCTCGAATGGGAGCAAGCGAATGATAATATAAAATATCATTAAGAACCAATATATTGAAAACAGTAAAGCCGAATAATGCAATATGCGCTCCCATCCGATGATTATAGACAGCCTTCATATTCATTATGATTACATAGCAAGCCGCTGCTATCACATATAATTGGTAAAGCAGAAGGTAAGAGGTGAACGTACGCACAGGCAGGAAAACAATGGAGCCAATTAGCAATGCTCCTGCTACATTCATTATCGTATACGTCCTATAGCAAGCGTCCTCATAAAATAAATATCTCACATATCCGCATCCTGCCATCGTCGCCACGATCATTAGCACATATTCCAGGCGAATAACGAAATACCACGATAAACCAGGAAACCAAGTAAGCAGAATGGCATCTCCCGACGTTAGGATTCGGATTGCCATTGCAATACAAAGAATCGCAAATAGAAACGTATACCAATCCTTACGCCTCTCTATGAACAGACCAATATGATAGAGCCCCACCATTAATAAGCAGCCGAACAGCATACTGTCCCTAACCAATTCCAATCTGCTCTTGCTTATGATTTTCTCCGATGAACCCAGGTATAGTGACTGCCATATTCCTCCACGATGATGCGAGAAATTCGTAACCTCGATAACGATATCTGCGGTGTTTCCAGGAGTACTCACCATAACCATGCGTTGCTTCATAGAAGGAACAGAATAGTCCTCAAACTCGGAGACTTGTCCTTCATGAATAATCGGCTTACCATTCACCCACATGCGATATGAACTATATATGCTGGGGAGCCATACACCCAACAGATTATCCTTCGCATTCTTCTTTATCGTAAGATAATACGTCGCGACTCCCGTACCCGTCTTGGAGAACCCCGGATTCGTTAACTGATTCCAAGAAGATGGCACCTTCACATCCGCCATCATTGAAGGGGAATCCGTTAATTTCTCCGTAGGAAGCAAGCTCCCCCATTTCATCTTCCACATTCCGTTCAATGGCACAATTCCATCTTTTTCAAAATTCCAGTTCCGCAAATCAAGTATTCCATTTTCCGCGCTCGGAGCACGCTTCGAATCAATAATCGCCCCTGCAACATGTAGAATAATTATAGTTACAATAATCATGGCCATCATAATATGAAAAGTTATTCGACGCATCGATGACGCCCTCCTCAACCCTTCCATTTTATAACATACTTTCTTATTTGACGATAGAAGAATCCAAGGAATTAAGGTTTCATGTCGCAATTAGGAATAGATTGCCATATCCTGACGATTTTCGCTATAATGAAAGAAGTGGCGGAGGTGATAACCTGCAGTGAACGAGAGCAAAATATTAATCGTAGATGATGAAATAGAGATTACTGAACTCATATCCTTATATTTGCGCAGGGAAGGCTACCGTGTATACGTTGCAGACAACGGATATACCGCCTTACAGATGATGAAGGAAATTGAACCAGACTTAATTATTTTGGACATCCTCCTCAAGTCGCTAGATGGTATTGAGGTATGCAAGGAAGTGCGCAAGACATCGAATGTTCCAATCCTCTTTATAAGCTGCAAGAGTGACGATGTAGACATTATATTAGGTCTTACAGTCGGTGGAGATGATTACATTACGAAGCCATTCAGCCCTAGTCAACTCGTTGCTAGGGTCAAGGCCCATTTGCGCCGCAACTCTCTGTCTGCTCAAGCACTGCAACGCTCGGCTCAACATAGACTGTCCTACGAAGAATTGGAGATGGATTTGCAGAGCCACACCGTGACCGTACAAGGCAAAGCTGTTGCACTATCTGCCAAAGAATTCGACTTACTCGCGTATTTGGCACAATCGCCGAACAAAGTATTCAAGTTGGAACAATTGTATCAGCATATCTGGAATACCGAGAGCTTCGGTGATACACGAACACTCATGGTACATATTAGCAATCTACGCAAGAAGATTGAACCGGATCCTACACGCCCACGCTACATCGTAACCGTACGAGGTGTAGGGTACAAATTTCAAACCGAATAACCAGCTCTACACCAATACCCGCATGAATTCATCTCATGCGGGTATTGCTTTCGTAAACTTTCTGGAAGCTTGGGCTTGTTTATAGTACAATAACGCTTAGTGTTAAGGAAGTTTGAACAGAAGAAAGGAAGTCACATTACATGTACATGTCTACTGACTGGAAAGACTATGAATTAATTGATACAGGCGGCGGAGAGAAACTTGAACGCTGGGGAGATGTTGTGCTTCGTCGTCCCGATCCACAAATCATATGGCCTCTTGAAAGGGAGACAGATATTTGGCGCAATGTACACGGCCATTATCATCGCAGTTCCTCTGGCGGCGGTCAATGGGATATGAAGAAGCCTATTCCAGAGCGTTGGACGATTGAATACAAGCATCTCAAGTTCTATATTAAGCCAACGAACTTTAAACACACAGGTCTGTTCCCTGAACAAGCAGTAAACTGGGACTGGATGATGAACAAAATTAAGAGTGCGAATCGTCCAATTAAAGTTCTTAACCTGTTCGCTTACACTGGCGGTGCAACAGTGGCCTGTGCATCTGCTGGCGCCGAAGTCTGCCATGTTGACGCTGCTAAGGGGATGGTGCAGTGGGCGAAGGAAAATGCCGCGTTGTCCGGTTTGGAATCTCACCCTATCCGTTTCATCACGGACGATGTATTCAAGTTCGTACAAAGAGAGCAGCGCAGAGGCAACAAATATGACGCCATCATTATGGATCCCCCTTCCTATGGTAGAGGACCTGGCGGAGAAACGTGGAAGCTGGAGCAAAGCTTGTATCCGTTTCTTGAGTTCTGTACGACAATAATGTCGGACAATCCACTTTTCCTGCAAATCAATTCATATACGACTGGGATCTCGCCTACCGTACTAAGCAATATGCTGAGTATGACAATGAAAAAGCGCTACGGCGGCAAGCTGTCCTCAGGTGAAATAGGCATCCCGATTACGAAGTCCGGTATGGTACTCCCTTGCGGTATATTGGGAAGATGGGAGGCATAACGATAGATGTTAAGCCAACCTGCAACTCCGCATATTGGCATCTTATACGAGGATAATCACGTAATCGTTGTCGAGAAGCCAGTTAATATCTTGTCACAAGCGGACGATACGCAGGATGCAGATATGGTGACCTTACTGAAGCAAGACTTGAAGGAGCGTTATGCGAAGCCTGGCAATGTCTATGTAGGTCTAGTCCACCGATTGGATCGTCCTGTCGGTGGAGCCATGGTATTCGCGAAGACGAGCAAGGCTGCCTCACGCTTATCTGATGTCGTTCGCACACACAAGCTGGGCAAGACTTACATGGCTGTCGTTCACGGCCGTCCAGCTAAGACCAACGGGACACTAACTCACCATTTGCTGAAGGATGTCCGCACGAACACAGTCCGCGCTGTTGCTCCTGGAACTTCAGGAGCCAAGGAGGCACGCCTGTCTTATGAGGTAGCTGGCATGAGCGGCGACATGACGCTTGTGCGTATAGAGCTTCATACCGGACGACCGCACCAAATTCGCGTACAAATGAAAACGATTGGTTGTCCATTATATGGAGATCAGAAGTACGGCGCTGATCGCAATAAGCCTGGTCAGCAGATTGCTCTATGGTCTGTGCAGCTATCGTTCCCCCATCCGACTACGAAGGAAGTTATGGAGTTTAGATCTCAGCCGCCCATGGAATACCCATGGAATCTCTGGGATCCGGCAATCTATTCTTCCTGTTGATGTACTTTCTATGTACATCAACAAGTAAGCTAGGGCAATCTTACCGATTCGGTAAATAATCATCGCACGCAACACCGTGACTGTACGATCGCATTGCTGAGAAGCAACCTTCTCTCGATGCGATTGTACACGATGCGTTCATTTGCAGACACAGTCATCATTCAGTCATGCTCATTTAACGCATGGTGTTATTCGTGTATGAAAGGAGGAAAATAGGAAAATGAGTAAAGGACGGTATGTACGAACAGGATTGCTGGTCATTGCAATTGTTCTCTTGATTTTATCCACTGCTTGCGCAATTGCCGCGCCATCACAGCTTGTCGATCAAGATGCATCTAGTTCGCAATCAACAACGGGCAGCGAACAGCAGACAAAGCCTCAACCGGCACATAAAGCAGCACTAGCTCAGCATAAGGACAGTTCACCTTCATCGACCGATGCCGATCATCTCAACTCTTCTACGAACATCCCGGCTAGTACGGCCACTACGCCACCTAACAACACGAAGGCAAAGCCATATACTCTTTCCAGCAAGCTTCTTGCGGTAGGAGATATTATGATGCACTCCCCTCAGTTTCCTGCCTATTTCAATAAGAAGACAGGCACATACAATTTCAAGACCTATTTTACTAAGGTGAAGCCTATTCTCGAGACAGCAGATTGGTGTTGGGCGAATCTGGAGACTCCATTGCTAGGCGGCGAGAAGGTCTATACCGGATACCCCATGTTCAACGCACCACCAGAGCTTGCAGATGCCTTGAAGTTCGCAGGCTTCAATATTGTAACGGCGGCGAACAATCATTCATTAGATCGATATGAAGCCGGAGCCCTGCGCACATTGGAAGTGTTGAAGAAAAAAGGGCTGGTAACGAAGGGACTCTCCGCCTCATTATGGGAATCCAAGCAGCCAACATTAGTTGAAAAAAACGGAATACAACTAGGCATTCTCGCGTATACGTACGGAACAAATGGCATCCCGCTCCCGAAGCAGAAGCCTTATCTTGTCTCTCTCATTGATGAGAAGCGCATGATACAGGATATTCAGAATACGAAGAAGGCTGGAGCTGACGTTGTCGCAATTGCCATTCATTTCGGCACTGAATATGAGCACACGCCGAATCAAGAGCAAATTCGACTGGCGCGTTCGCTGATCCAAGCTGGAGCAGATATTATATTGGGCTCTCATCCACATGTCATTCAACCCTATGAGCGTATTACGGTAAGAGAGCCCGACGGCTCTAAGCGCGATGGGCTTATTATTTATTCAATGGGGAACTTTATATCCAATCAAACTGGCAATGGTACTGATATTGGAGTAATCTTCGGTGTAGAAATTAATAAGCATATGCCTGAAGGCACAATCGAACTAAAAAATGTGACAACGATTCCAACATGGGTGCATATTGAAGGTGCCCGTGACAAGCGCAAGTACCGTGTACTCCCACTGGAACAAACGATCAAATCACATTCTGACAATCGATTAAGCACTCAGCAATATCAGGCAATGAAAAAGATGCTCACCAGCGCGACAAGCCATCTTGCCTCAAGATCGGCTGTACCGGTTATACTCAATGTCTCGCCTTCACCATAGATTATTGGCCTGCACGAACAGGCTCTGACGCTGCAGCCGTCTCTTTCTCAACAGTAGACGGTTGTGGCGGCTGAGTTAGCTTGCCAAGCAAAAGGATAAGCAGCTGCTGGTTATGCGTTGAGATCCGATGTAAAATTTCATTCCAGTAGTTCTCTCGAATAGCGACTCCACGGCGCATTTCCTGTTCTCCGAATTCGGTTGCCTGGATCCACACAATTCGACGATCATCCTGGTCTCGCTCTCGAATAATTAGAGCATTCTTCTCCATCCGATCCATCAATGTTGTAATCGCAGCAGGAGTCGTAGCTAAGTGAGGCAACAGATCAGAAGGCTTAACCTTCCCATATTCCGCAATTCGTTCTAATACGGTTAACTGGCTCTCTGTCAAGCTTGGCGCCAGGGACTCGTCCATCATTGACTTATAATCCTTGGATAACTTCGACCATAGCTTGGCAAATTCGGTTGCATGCATGCAAACGACTCCCCCTTTATTCCATGTCGATCTACAAACACCTAAATTATACCACAGCAAAGTAGATAGGACATCCCTAATCTTAGCATAATGCCATTTAATTACAAATTTATTGCCAAAGAAAGTTCAGGAACCAAGCAATCAACTAGCACATATACTGTTGTATAGGCATCTGTCACACCAACTTCTCACTAATTTGATGCTTTAACTGCAAGGAGGGGACACAATGGATCAGGACAAATCCGGTATTTTCCGCAAAGCAATGGAGATCGGGATCATAAAAGACCCACAATGGATAGAACGACTCGATGAGCCCGTACCATTGTGGGTCCTATTAGAGATTATCAATACCCTGCACGATGTGTTGAATCCACCGCATAAGCCATTCGATTAGACGGATGGTGGGTTAATAATCATCGTATTTACAATACTATCTTCCTTATCGATTGCAACCAAGCTTCGGCCTTGCGCTCTCTTATCCATGAGAGGGGCATGTTCAGTAATAAGCTGATGCAAGTGTCCCTGTTCCGTAATGATCGTAATCGGATACGACTCTTTACTGAAGTAAGCGCCAATTAACTTCTTCCCATTCGGCTTCACTCGCTTCCCTTCTTTGAACTCGAATGTAGCCATTCCTTTACCGCCGCGTCCCTGTGTTGGGTAATCCAGCAGCAACGAACGCTTGCCCCATCCAATATCCGTTAGAACAGTAATCTCGCCCTCTTCACCAGTGACCCGAAGAGCTGCTGTGATTGCATCGTCATCCTTAAGCTGCATTCCACGAACACCACCAGCTGCGCGTCCCATCGGATTCACTTCCGCTTCTGTAAATCGGATAGACATTCCTTGCTCGGTCACGAGAAGAAGATCTGCCGCCCCATCACTGAGCATGACAGCCAACAACGCATCTTGGTCTGCTACTTTACAAGCAGCGACTGCCCCTGTACGGTTGGTTTCGTATTCCTTGAGCATCGTACGCTTTACTTGGCCACGACGCGTAACGAACAAGAGCGAACTCAACTCGTCTGCGAATGACTTGACTGGAATGACAGCTACGATAGAGTCTTCCTTTGCAATCGGAATCACATTGACGATGGCTGTACCATTGTCCTTCCACTTGAATTCTGGAATCATATGGACAGGCAAGGAGAAATATTGTCCCCGCTGCGTAAAGATAAGCAAGCGATCCAAGGTGTTCACTTCATAAATTTGACGGATGTAGTCGCCTTCCTTAACACCAGATGCATCCCATTCTCCGCCAGATCGTGTGAAGGATAGCTGACTCGTCCGCTTGATGTATCCATCATTGGACAAGGTGACGAGAACATCCTCGGCATTTACGATGACCTCAAGGTTCACCTTGATTTCCTCGACTTCCCCCTGCACGACTGAACGGCGATCAATTCCATATCGATCACGAATATCCGTCAGTTCCTTCTTAATTACCTTCATCAGCTTCTTGCTGCTCTCCAGAATCGAACGAAGGTCGGCAACCTTCTTTCGAATATCCTCTAATTCCTTCATCAATGAAGTCAATTCCAGATTCGTCAAGCGGTACAGTTGCAATGTCAAGATCGCATCAGCTTGACGTTCAGAGAAGCCAAATTGTTCAATCAAGTTATGCTGTGCATCCTGACGATTCTTCGAAGCTTTGATAGTCGCGATAACCGCATCTAATATATCAAGTGCCTTTACCAAGCCCTCCAACACATGTGCGCGGTCTTCTGCCTTCGACAAGTCATATTGGGTACGATTCGTGACAACTTCCTTCTGGTGTTCAATGTAGGCTTGGAGCATAGGCAAAATACCCATTTGCATCGGAGCCTTGTTCACGATCGCTACCATGTTGAAGTTATAGGTCACTTGCAAGTCGGTCTTCTTGAACAAATAGTTCAAAATGCCGTTCGCATCCGCGTCCTTCTTGAGCTCAACGACGATACGCATCCCTTCGCGTCCACTTTCATCACGAACCTCTGCAATACCGTCTACTTTCTTCTCTAATCGGATGTTCTCCATTGCGGTAACGAGACGCGACTTCACGACCTGATACGGGATTTCGGTAACGACGATCTGCTGACGACCTCCGCGCATCTCCTCAATATCCGTCTTCGCGCGAATGTAAATGCGGCCCTTACCCGAACGATATGCATCGCGAATGCCTTCAGCACCCATGATGATTCCGCCTGTAGGGAAATCCGGACCTTGCACAATGTTAATAATCTCATCCAGATCAATCTCGGGCTTGTCGATCATGGCGATGCATGCCTCAATCACTTCCCGCAAATTATGTGTGGGAATTTCCGTTGCAAAGCCGGACGAAATCCCGCTAACGCCATTTACGAGCAAGTTCGGGAAGCGCGAAGGCAATACAACAGGCTCTTCTTCCGTATTATCAAAATTTGGACGGAACGGAACGGTGTCTTTCTCAATATCCCGAAGCAGCTCCATAGCAATGGAGGACAATCTGGCTTCTGTATAACGCATTGCAGCTGCTGGATCATCATCGATTGACCCCCAGTTGCCGTGACCGTCAATCAGGACATGCCCCATCTTCCATGGCTGCGCCATGCGCACCATGCCGTCATATATTGAAGAATCCCCGTGCGGGTGGTAATTACCCATGACGTCCCCGACCGTTTTGGCCGACTTACGGTATGGCTTTTCCGGTGTGTTGCCGGATTCATACATTGCATACAAGATGCGTCGCTGTACCGGCTTGAGACCGTCCCTGACATCGGGTATCGCACGATCTTGAATGATATATTTGGAATAGCGCCCGAACCGGTCGCCAACCACGTCTTCCAAGAACGCGGGTTTGAATTGTTCCGATACGCTCATGTGTCTCTCACCTTTCTATTCCTCGAACTCCGCAAAGTCAACGTTCTCTACGATCCAGCGCTTACGCGGCTCCACCTTGTCGCCCATTAATGTCGTCACACGGCGCTCTGCCTTGGCAGCGTCATCGATCTGCACCTGCAGCAGTGTTCTCGTCTCCGGATCCATCGTCGTTTCCCACAGTTGATCGGGATTCATTTCGCCAAGACCCTTATAGCGTTGAATTTCAGCGCTTTGTCCGAACTGCTTCACGTAGCTGGCAAGCTGCTCGTCCGTCCAAGCATAGCGAACCGTCGAGTGCTTGCCCTTCTTATGCGATATCTTATAGAGCGGAGGCTGTGCAATATATACCTTGCCCTTATCAATAAGCTGACGCATATAACGATAGAAGAACGTGAGCAGCAGCACCTGAATATGCGCACCGTCAGTATCGGCATCTGTCATAATAATGATCTTCGCGTAGTTGCTCTCATCCGCATCGAAGTCGGAGCCTACCCCTGCTCCGATTGCATGGATAATTGTCCGATATTCATCATTCTTCAAGATGTCGGCCAGCTTGGCCTTCTCCGGGTTCATCGGCTTTCCCTTCAGCGGCAGGATTGCCTGCGTCTTGGAATCGCGCCCTTGCTTCGCAGAACCGCCCGCCGAGTCCCCTTCGACGATAAAGAGCTCATTGCGTGTATAATCCTTAGACTGCGCTGGTGTCAGCTTGCCGTTAAGGTTTGAGCTCTCGCTGCGCTTCTTGCCTGAGCGCACATCCTCTCTCGCCTTACGTGCCGCTTCACGCGCCCTTGACGCCTGAATGGCCTTCTTGACTAACATCTGCGCAATTTGTGGGTTCTCCTCCAGGAAAATGCTCATATGCTCTGCTACGATTGTATCTACAGCGCCCCTAGCCATGGCACTACCGAGCTGATCCTTCGTCTGACCGACAAATTCCACATCGGACATCTTCACATTAATGACCGACATCATGCCTTCACGTAGGTCGTTGCCGTCTAGGTTTTTATCCTTTTCCTTCAACAAGCTGTTCTTGCGCGCATATTCATTCATCACACGCGTGTAGGCTGTCTTGAAGCCTGTCTCATGCGTACCGCCGCCACGAGTTGGGATCGAGTTTACAAACGATACGATTGTCTCCGTATACCCATCGTTATATTGAAGTGCAATCTCAACCTCAACATCATCCTTCTCAGCAGTGAAATGAATCACTTCATGCAGCACGTTTTTATCTTCATTTAAAAAGCGTACAAACTCGCTTGCTCCGCCTTCATAAAGGAAAGTTTCTTCCTTCCCTGTCCGCTCATCTTTCAATGTGACCCGTAAGCCAGAGTTCAAAAATGCAATCTCCTGCAATCGTTCAGCAAGATTGTCATAATTCAAATGAATATTGCCATGGAATACCTTCGCATCCGGCTTGAATGTTACCTTCGTGCCTGTGCGATTCGTATTACCGACAATCTCCAGCCCCGTTACCGGTTCGCCGACATGTTCTTTGCCTTTCTTATCCGTCCATGTCTCAAAGCGCATGCGATGAATCTTGCCGTCTCGACAAATCTCCACCTCAAGCCATTCCGATAACGCATTCGTGACTGAAGCGCCAACGCCGTGCAGACCGCCAGATTTCTTATAGCCTGCACCACCGAACTTACCACCCGCATGCAAGATCGTATAGACGACCTGCGGGGTCGGTACCCCTGTCTTATGCATACCTGTCGGAATTCCTCGTCCATTGTCTCGAACGGTGACCGACTGGTCCTTGTGAATTGTCACATCAATCTGAGAGCAAAATTTGGCGAGATGCTCGTCGACAGCGTTGTCTACGATTTCCCATACCAGATGATGCAGCCCCGAGGAGCTTGTACTGCCAATATACATCCCTGGCCGTTTGCGTACCGCGACAAGCCCTTCGAGCACTTGAATGTCGTCAGCCCCATACTCAGAATTGCGGTTGCCAGATGCCCCCCCATTCTCAGGCGACTGTCCGAACATATCGACTTGCTCGACCATTCATGCTCCTCCTTCAAAAATACATGTAGTGCATAATCAATAATCATGCGTGTTCCATACCATAATACGTGCTTCATACCAAATGCGTACTTCACAAATAAAATGCTACCTTATTAGCGTTCCAACCTTCGTTGGCAAAAGAAAATCTGCCGCTGCCGGACGAGAGGAACAACAAAATGCCCCATTACTTATATCGTCCGGATGCAAACAGATGTTTCGCATTCTTGTATATTTTAATTCAAGATGTCCTGTTTCGTAAAGACACGGAATGCAATGAATAGGGAAATAATGCCCCATACACTTAATACAGCAAGCGAGAACGGCAAGCTCATCCCTTCTACAGGGGCCGGTGTACCCGCCATATAGTCCGTCAATTTCAAGTTAATCATGAACAGATATTTGGCAGTCGGCCAAGAAGAGGCCATATTATACAAGATGGTACCTGCGATCAGGGTAGCCATTAAGGTTACAATACTTGCCGCTGTGCTCCGGACGAGCACGGATATCATAAACCCAAGTGCTGCGACTACGATGCTGGAAAACCAGATAAGGCCACATTGCATAAGCAAGTACAGCCATGAGGGAAGCGTATGTACGGCATTGAAATCCACGTTCGTGCCCGCTACCGAGAATCCGGTAAATATCGGAAAAGACCAGCCTCCATACCCGAAGACCGCCCCTGAAATCAAATAAGCAAGCAGTGCTGTCATCACGACAATGATTCCGGTAAACATCATCAGGACAATCCATTTGCTCATTAACACCTTCCACCTGCGAACCGGCCTAGTCAGCAGCATCTTGATCGTGCCGGTAGACCGCTCCGATGAAACGATGTCCGAAGCAATCGCCATAACAAGCAGCGGAATGAACAGAGTTACTGCATTGTCCATAAAAGTACGGGTAAATGTCACCCCGTTCGGCTCACTCGGATTCACATCATGGTCCAAATAATATTGCAGCTGCTGCAGCATAATGAGCCGATACTTCTTCCACTCTTCGGGTATTCGGTCGCTTCCGAGCGAATTTTGAATATCGGTGATGCGCTGCTGCAACTCCAGTCGCCAGTCCTCTTTGAACTTCTCCCTACTATTTTCCGCCATCTTCATTTGCGCATATGTGAAGACAGGAATTAACACTATCAATATGAGCATGATGACATAAAATCGTTTTTTCTTCAACACTTTTAATGTCTCATTGTGGATAAGCGGCAGCAAGCTACTCAATGCGTTCACCCTCCGTTAATTCTAGAAATAGCTGTTCTAGGGTAGGCATAATATGCTGGATTCCTTCGATTTGGATGCCGGCATGCATCATCTTGCGATTCAGTTCTGGAATGATGTCCGGTGCAGTTTCCGTTACGATTGCGTAATCAGGTATCCCGATCAAGGTAGACTCGTCAATCGGCGCTGTCTCTCGGCTATAGATTGTAACCCTGTCGTTTTCTGCTAACAGCTCCATAGCCCGCTCCGCAGGCTGTGCCTGCCATACTACAAACTGATTGCGTCCCGTAAGCAGCTGTTCGACATCATCTACAGCAAGCACTTCACCATGGCTGATAATCGCAACGCGATCACACATTAGTTGAATTTCACTTAACAAGTGACTCGAGACGAACACAGCCATACCACTGTCAGCCAGCGTACGGATAAATGATCGCAGCTCCTTAATGCCGAGTGGATCCAATCCATTCGTGGGTTCATCCAGAATGAGCAGCTCCGGTTCAGCAAGCAATGCTTGCGCGATCCCAAGCCGTTGTCTCATCCCTAACGAATAGGTCTTCACTTTATCATGAATTCGATTCGACAACCCAACGATCTCGACAACTTCTTGAATGCGTTCTTGACCAATGCCACTTACCATCCGCGCGAAATGTTCTAAATTTTCCCATCCTGTCAGAAAGTTATACATTTCCGGGTTCTCTACGATACAGCCAACATGCCGCAGGGCCCGCTCCGGATCTCGATTCACATCCAGACCACATACTTGAATCCGGCCTGAAGTGGGAGTAATCAAGTCCACCAGCATTCGAATAGTCGTTGTCTTGCCAGACCCATTCGGCCCGAGGAAGCCAAAAATTTCGCCTGCTCGAACCTCGAAAGTTACATCCTTGATAATCAGCTTAGAGCCTATTTTCTTCTTCACATGTTCTACAGATAATATAACTTCCTTCGCATGCTCCATCACTAAGCCACCTCCTGGCCGTCCTCTAGTGTCCTTCTATTATTGAATGCTCTGCACAATCCGCTTCGCAATGGCATCATATCCGTCTCCATTAGGATGAAAATGATCAGAAGATAAATATTTGCTGCTGTTCCGCTGGAACAAATCGTAGGTTGGAACCATCATCATATTCTTGTCCTTATTGATAAACGCATAAGCTGAATCGTTCCATTTCTGAACGACGGCATTTCCTATTTCACGCATCGCCTGCAGATCCGAGAATGGATTATACAGTCCTACATAGATGATAAGCGCATCCGGGTTCCATTTACGCAGTTGAGTCAGCACCTGTTTCAAGTGGACAATGCCAGCATCCACCTTGGCTATGAGTGTATCGAGCTGCATTTCCTTGGCGCTCATCTGTTCCGATTGAGCACCTTGGAATAAGTCATTGCCGCCAATCGTTAGTAGGATGACATTCGCTTGCTTCAATACATAACCCGCACTATCCTTCTCTATTCGTTCCACAAGCTGATCTGCACGAAGCCCGTTCACTGCCAGATTGTTCAGAAGCGTAACCGGCTTCTCCTTGCTCTTCTCAAGCGTACTCAACACACGTCGTACATATCCTTGTCCCGTCCCGTCGCCAGTACCTCTTGTCAACGAATCGCCAAGAGCAGCGATCCGTATCTCTTGCTCCGAGTGAGAGGCGGTATCTGTTGTCGGTGAAGTCTTCACCCCAGGCGCATCCGCAAACGGAACAGAAGCAGGATAGATAATATCCGCAATTCCAAGTCCGAAGCCAACGAGCAAGAGCAGCGTACATCCCACGCCGCATGAAGCAATCCATAACCATTGCCGCGATGCCGTTTTACGACTCATCCTAGTCCTCCTGTCTCAATCCCTGAACTCTGTTCTCCCTTTACATTACCTGTTCAGGTTCCTATTTGCAAACTGAGTCATCTGCTGTTACCACGTTCCCTGGCAACAAGAGAGGCGACCGATCAATTCGGCCGCCTCTTTCATCAATTTCCTATACGATTGTACAAGACACAGAAGCAATTACAAGCAGCAGAATCGCTCCATCGCTACACGCGGTGCGACTACATGTACTTATACTGAGCCGCTACTAGATTGTAATAAGTGCCACGCAGATTCATCAATTGATCATGCGTACCTTGTTCCTGAATAACCCCATGGTCAAGCACAACGATATTGTCACAATTGCGAATCGTAGACAACCTGTGCGCAATAATGAAGGAGGTTCTACCCTGCAGCAACGTCTTCAATGCTTCTTGAATCTTTAATTCGGTCTCGGTATCAATACTTGCAGTCGCTTCATCAAGAATTAATATTCTAGGGTTTGCAAGCAAGGCACGTGCGAACGAGATAAGCTGACGTTGACCCATAGACAGCACATTTCCTCGTTCCTCGACCTCAGTGTCATAGCCATCTTGCATACTTACAATGAAGTCATGTGCATACACGGCCCGTGCTGCCGCTTCTACCTCTGCATCTGTTGCGTCGAGACGGCCGAAGCGAATATTATCTCGTATCGTACCTGAGAAGATGAAGGTATCTTGCAAAACAATACCAACCTGCGACCTCAGACTTTCAATTGTAACTTGCTTAATATCATGACCGTCAATGGTGACACGGCCTTCTGTCGTATCGTAGAAACGGCACAACAAATTGATAATCGTACTCTTACCGGAACCTGTGTGTCCGACTAACGCGATGGACTCGCCTGCCTTGGCTGATAATGAAATGCCCTTCAACGCGGGACGTCCCTTCTCGTATTCGAACATTATGTTCTCGAATTCCACATCGCCATGGATTGGTGGAAGCACTTTTGATTTCGCTGTATCCTCAATAGATGGCTGTTCATCCATAAATTCAAAGATGCGTTCCGAAGAAGCCATGGCAATTAGCATTTGCGAATACATTTGCCCCAAGCGATTAATAGGTTCCCAGAAGTTCCCGATGTACTGGGCAAATGCGAATAGTACCCCAACCGTAATCACATGGCTCTGGATCAAATATGAACCGTACATGAATAGAATAAATGCACCTACAGCGCTTGTTATCTCGATAACAGGGCCGAACGATTGGTTCATGGCAGAAGCGCGATCCCAAGACTTCTTATTCACATTGTTCATATGATCGAAGAATTCCATGTTCTGCTTTTCTTGTGTATACGCTTGAGTGACACGAACGCCTTGGATCGCCTCGTTCAAGTGAGAATTAATCCGCGATTGCTTCATGCGGACGTCCTGCCAAGCGAAGCGGATCTTCTTCCGCAGCTTCGTCGACACTAAGAACATGATTGGAACCGTAATCATAACTGCCAGTGCAAGCTGAACATTCAAAAACAAGAGGATAATGATAATACCTGCCAGCTGCATGCAATCAATTAGCGTATTGACAGCACCGTTCGTGAACAGTTCCTGCAAGGAGTTGACGTCGTTCGTCACGCGCACTAGCACGGAACCAGCTGGACGTTTGTCATAGAAATGGAATGACAGCTTCTGAATGTGCTTGAACAGATCCCCTCGCAAATCATGAATAATGCGCTGGCCAATCACATTCATAAATTTGATGCGGAACGCATTGGCGCCCCACTGCACAATATAAAGTCCAAACACCGTTCCCGCGATCATATACAGCATACGCAGCGATGGGTTTCCGTCAGCGGGCTGTATCGCATGGTCAATGGCATAGCTGATGAGAAATGGGATTGCCAGTTTCGTAAGCGTACCCAGAACCATCATTACCAACAATACCGGCAGCAGTTGGCGTTTATACGGCTTCATGTACACCAGCAGGCGACGCATCTGAGCCCAGTTGAACGGCTTTTCTATTGCTTCATCATCTTGATAGACGAATCGAGAACGCTTACGTTCTGCGTTCTCCGCAGCTGTGTTCTCGTCTTCATTCGCCGGGCTCGCCGCCGTGGATGCTGCTGTGAATCGTGCTCCACTCATACTCTCACCTGCTCTCTGTTCGACGTTCCATCGGTGGTAGAATCCATCTGATCTTCTGACTCAAACTTATCAGCATACTGAATACGATATACATCTTGATAGGTACCCGGCACCTCAATCAATTGCTCATGAGTACCTCTCTGTGCGATGCTCCCTTGATCCAATACCAGAATCTCATCTGCATGCCGCAGCGACGAGATACGGTGTGCGATTATAAATACCGTACGTCCACGCATAACCTCTTGGAAGCCAGCCTGAATCGCATGTTCAGTATCCATGTCAACGGCACTTGTTGCGTCATCCAATATCAGAATCTTCGGATCCTTCAGCAGCGCGCGGGCAATCGCAATCCGCTGCTTCTGACCGCCTGAGAGTCCCATACCGCGTTCGCCCACAATCGTATCATAGCCAAGCGGCAGCTCCATAATGAAGTCGTGTGCTTGCGCAAGCTTCGCTGCTCGAACCACTTCTTCTTCGGTCACATCATCTCGTCCGTAAGCAATGTTGTTATAGATCGAAGATGAGAACAGGAATGTCTCTTGGAATACGGTAGCCATCTGACTGCGGAGACTCTTCACATCCAAGTCTCGAATATCATGACCATCTAGCATAACGCTACCTGACTTCACATCATACGCGCGCATGAGCAGTTGAATAATTGTTGACTTGCCCGCTCCTGTACCGCCAAGCAATCCAATCACCTTCCCAGGTGTTGCGTCTAGCGTAATGTGGCTAAGAGCGTTTACATCACCTTCATAGCGGAAGGTAACATCTTTGAATTGAACATGTCCCTTAACTTCTTCATCATTCAATACAACCGCACGATCATTGTTCGCAATGTCAATTGGGGTGTCCAGCAGTTCCAGAACACGCTCTCCAGATGCCTTCGATTGCGTATAGTTATTGATGTGGAAGCCAATTCCCCACATCGGGCCAATGATGTACCAGATCATACTGAAGAAGGCAACTAACTCACCAAGCGTCAGTTCCTTGTTAATGACCTTCGTACCTCCAAGCGCAAGCAGCATGACCACACAGCAGCAAGCAAGAAGTTCCATCACAGGGAAGTATCGTCCCCATAGTGTCGCAGCATGAATTTGATTTTCCTTATACGCTTCAGACCGTACAGAGAATTTATCGACTTCATGGCTTTCACGCGCGAAAGATTTGACCGTACGCACGCCCGTAATATTCTCCTGTACTGCCGTTGTCAGGCGGCTGAAGGCGACGCGCATTTCACGGAAGGCCGGATGTATCTTGGACTCGAACCGAAGCGCGACTAGAATTAACAGCGGTATTGGGATAAGCGTTGTTAGCGTTAACTTCCAATCAATTGAGAACATCATTCCCGCACCAAATAGAACCATCAGCACCATATTCAAAATTTGTGCGAAGCCGAACCCAACAAAGTTGCGTATCCCTTCAAGATCTGCAGTCAAGCGGGACATCAAATCCCCTGTTCTTGCCTTGTCATAGTAACGGAATGAAAGGAATTGCAGCTTGCGATAGCAGGCATTTCTCATTTCGTAGGCAACATAGTTGCCTAGACGACCGCCAAAATAGCCGTGTAAAAATGTGAGGGTGCCTTTGATGCTGACAACGACGACCACCGTCAATGACAGCCAAGGCACCCAATCGAATCGTTCTTTTGCTATGACGTCGTCAATCAAGATGCGCAGCATATTGGGATACACCAATCCGAGCGCTGTTGCCGCCATCAAGCAAAGTATAGATACGAATAGGTAGCCTTTTTTCGGCCAGTAAAAAGTGCTTAGCCGCTTGAAGACGTTCATGATTTCTCCTCCCCTTTTCTACGTTCTCGTGAGATGTAATGCAGTTTATCATCATGAAAACACAACAGCAAAACGCCAATTTCATCATAATGCCGTTTGTGCCCGATTTTTCCGAGCTTTGCGGTAACATATCCATTCATTTCTTTTAAATCGTCTGATTTACTGACTTGTCGTTCATTATTCAACAAAGAACGCTTACCGAGCATATGCCCAGTAAGCGTTTGAACGCAATTTATACGGTTTTGATATCAATTCCGTGTGAATTCATCTCTTCACTTGGATGCTTTTATGAATCTGTCGTAATAACCTCTTCCAAAGCACTCATCACAGCTTGAAGCAATTCTTCATCCACATTTGCATGCAGCGCATTGTTCAATCTTTCCATATACAGATCCAATGCGTCTGACAGCTCCTTGTAGGACTTTTGAATGACCTTATTATAGTGAGTGAGGATATGTTCGATAAATTGTTGCCGATGAGCTTCTGTTACCCGCTTAACCGCCTGCATCGCCTGCAGCTCTAGCGCCTGTCTAAGTTCGCTGCGTCCGCTGCCTTCGAAAAAGGTCTTACTATTGCGGAAATAACCACGAATCCACCGCGTTGTTACATTCGGCAATTCCAGCTCACCTGATACCTCAGGCGTTGGCCAAGCCCTCATATCCACATCAGCCGGTGAGTACCCGGGCAGCTGCTCCATTATGGCTTGCTGCAGGCGATCGTGATAGCTCATTACGAGCTTCTTGGCTCCTTGTTCCATCCGCAATGAGGTTGCATACAGTTCATTCACAAGCTCTTTGCTAAATAGGCGAATCCATTCCACATAACAGCGCTGCAGCGCATTATCTATATCCCGATCATCTCTGCGCAAGGAAGCCGGATTGAAGGCGTGAGAGAACATATCACCGAAGCGGAATTGCAATCGTTGACCCACATGGTAGAGCAATTCATCTGCTTCCTGCTGGAATAGGCTTGATTCATCTCGCTCCAGCCACTCCGTGCAGCTGCGACGCGCTTGTTCGGCCAATGCTTGATAACGAATGACTTCCCGTTCACGCTCTGCTGCATCGGCATGTGAGGCATCCCACATCGCCTTCAGCTGTCTTGCTGCCCTATCCAGACTATTGTGAGCCGAATGAATACTGAGCTGAGTCAGCTCATTGCCTGCAAACTCTAGGAATGACTGCTCAAACTCACCAATACCCGACGTTCTAATCTTGTCCTTCTGTGCTTGCTGCTTGCCCTCCAATGCCTGCAAGCTCGAAATCGGAAATAGCCGCGGACTGCGCACACCGAATTCGCGCAGACGATCCTCCACATAATCCAGTACACTTGACAGCTCTTCAGGTGAGGCAGCAAGGTCAGATGCATTGACCACAAAGAACATTTTATCAAGCTCAAAGGCATCCTTCACCCGGCCCAGCTGCGTAAGGAATTGTCGATCAGCTTGGGAGAAGGCATGGTTATAGTACGTCACGAACAATATGATATCCGCCTGCTTCATGTATTCAAATGCAACGCCCGTGTGCCTCGCGTTAATGGAATCCGCACCCGGAGTATCTACGAATACGAAGCCTTGTCTCGTAAGCTCACTGTCTACGAACAAATCAATGCGCTCTACGAACGCTGATCTTGATTCATCACTCACAAATAAGCGATACTGTGCCTCATCAACCATTAGCTCCTGACCTAATAGGCCTCGAGCCTCATCTATCCCACGATCCACAGCCTGAATGAATCGATAATATGGCCGCCCAGACGGATGAATTGTCTCTGGACGAATTCGCGCAAGCGAATGGAGCACTTCATCCATGTTCATGGTAGATGCATTAGGCTCGCCCAAGGTCTCCAGCGCATAGCGAAGGTCATCAAGCAGCTTCGCTTCGCGCTTCATTGTTACGCGAGCCGTGCCATGCGGATGCTCATCTGTCGCTGCCTCGATCGTATTAATTGCGGCTGTTGTCGGGTTAGGTGATACTGGCAGTGCATCTTGCCCGATAAGGGCGTTCGCGAACGATGATTTGCCAGCGCTGAACGCACCGAATAAGGCAACCGTAAAGCGATTCTCGTCGAGCCGCTTAGCCTTCTCTCGCATCTCTGCTGCGAGCATCTGCATTGATTCCAGCCGTTCAAGCACACCTGCTGCTTGCTCCAGCTTCTGAGCAGTATAGATCAGCTTGCGTCGAACTTGGCTAGGAGCAGCAGCCTCTGACCGCTGTTCTGTTCCACTAGGAGCTGACCCATGATCAGTAAGATTGCGCTCAGGGTCTTTTATAAAAGATTGATCTTGGGCATGTCTATCCAGATTACCGCTTGTCCCAAGCCCATCAGCCTCTGTAGACAACTCCAACCATGATTCAACGATTGCCTGCTTATCTGAACGTCTCTGCTGTACGTGATCAATTATGCCACTACCGGCCGGAGCATTGTGAACGCGTTCCTGGTTCCTGGCCTCTGCAGCATGCTGCTGGTCTACTACCTTCTCCTTGCTGTTTGCTTCCTGCTTCAAGCTGTGAATATCGGGAAGAAGACCGATCCAGCCACATTCCAGCTTATCAGCAGGCAGCCATAATTGTATGGCTTGAACCAATTCCGATTCTATCCCTGTAGTAGCTTGTAGGCGATTCTCCACTTCCGAGAATTCGAGGGAGAGCTCGCTCATGGAAGCAAGCTTAGATTCTGCCCGCGTAAGCTCTTCACGATATTGACGGAGCTTGATCTCTAGTAATGGCTCTGCCACTGTCAAAGCGGCTCTACGCAGCATCGCGCGTGCTTCATCAGCTATTGATCTGCAATAATTCAAGGTATACTCAGGTGAACCGCTCGCTCCCTCTGACACCGAATCAGCAAGCCAGGAATCACCTAGATCAGGCATGGCTTGCTCCATCGCAGCCGATGCCTCCTGCTCGTTTGCTCCTACCTCTTCAGCCAGCGAGCGAATCATTTGGATGAGATGAACCTCAACATTTGCCCGCAACCCTTCCTTCCAGATGGATGTGAAGGACTGCAGTCGTTGCGTGCGTTCATTGTCTGTCTTCGCACTGGAGAATAAGAAACCGACCTTGAAGCCAGGCTTGCGGGATTCTAAATATGACTGCGCCTGTTCACGCATTACTGCAGGCGTAACATTCGCATTACTAAGCAGCTGTTGCACTTGCTTCTGGAACGATGCATTTACTTCCTGCTCCTGAGCTGTAAGCTCTGCAATGCGCTGTTCCGTTAGATGCAGCTGTTCCTTCCAAGCAGCCAAGGAGGCTTCGTCGCCTATACGTTCCACTAGCTGTTCACGTTTACTTACAAACGGCTCCTTTAAAACCTTTGCATGGGCAGACACGAGCTCACGTGCCGCACGTAAGATACCATATCGAACGAGCGGCAGCCGTTCTCTCGCTGTCTGACGAACATAGGCTTCTAATGCATTCCATTCATTCAATGGATGTTCTGGCTGCCTTACAGAGATATAGAATACGCCTTCGGGCTTCAACTGCCATGCATCAAGTGCACTTCGGACATCGCTCTGATACGATTCGAAGGTAAGCTCCTGCTCCCTGTGCTTGTCGATTTGATTCACAATCCAGATAAGCGGCTTACCTGCATCTGCAACCTCCTTCGCGAATGCGAAGTTCGTCTCCGACTGGACGTGATTATAGTCCGTCACATAGAACACAATGTCAGCCAGATGCATGGCTTCCTCCGTAGCTGCTCGATGTGCCGCATCTGTAGAATCTACTCCGGGTGTATCCAGCAGAGCAACGCCTTGCTTCAACCAATCAATTTCATCAAAGAGAACGACACGTTCTATACCAGCACCATCACGGCACACATCATCCAGCTGCTCGAATTGCACAGGCTCTTCAAGAACCGTTCCATCTTGTTCAGATCTGCGTAGAACCCGCGCCTGACGCTCTCCGTAGCGGAGCGTAACCACGTTCGCACTCGTTGGAATCGGACTCGACGGGAGCAGCTGCTTGCCGCATAATGCATTAATTACACTTGATTTGCCTGCCGAAAAGTGTCCACAAAACGTGACCATCACAATCGCTTCCTGCCACTTCTTCGCAAGCTCAGTCATCTTCTCGGCGTGCTGCACATCTCCCCTATGCCGCATCTGATCCGCTGTATGCTTCAGCCATTTTCCGAGTTCATCGCTATCTCTTTCCACAATGGCCGAATTGGTGTGCAACCTCGCATTCATCTTCTCCATTCACGTCTCCCTCACCGCTTTTATCCTAACGGAACACGAATTGTCGTTATTTTTGCGCATAGAAAAAACCGAGTAATCGGCTTCCTCTTTTTGCCTTATACTCGGTTTCTAGTGTACCATATTTTGCTGTTCGGGGAGAATGATTTCGAATTGTTCTCCGCGCTGTAAAATAGTAATGCCTGAATCTTTCACGCGCATTACGACAACATCACGTTTTTGACGCATACGTTCTACATACTGATCAGGAACTTGTCCAGCTGCATATACCGTAACGCCGTCAATCTCACGTTCTTCATCCTCTTGCATAGGTGTTTGCATAATCTTTTCATAAATATTAGAGAATTGTTCAAAATCATTCGTGTATACCGAAATACATTTCATCACGACCGACTCCCATCCACGTTCTTATAGTTTCCAGTCTTTCTAGGTTTGGTCGCTTTCATACGTATTTTACCCTCTCGACAGCTATCTAACAGCGGACAAATGTCACATTTGGGGGATTGCGCTTTGCAATGATAACGTCCAAAAAAGATTAACCGGTGATGCGTATCTGTCCATTCCTCACGGGGAATTTTACGCATCAGCTTTTTCTCCACTTCCAACACACTATCGTCTTCGTTGGCAAGTCGCAAGCGCTTGGAGACGCGCTCGACATGTGTGTCCACTGCTATTGCAGGAACACCGAAGGCGTTGGATACGACCACATTGGCCGTCTTTCTGCCGACACCTGGAAGCTCTGTTAGCTGAGCATGCTCCCTTGGTACTTCACCCTCATATTTATCTATGAGCATGCGGCATAGTTTTTGAATATTTTTGGCCTTGTTGCGGAATAAGCCAATGCGCCGAATATCTGACTCCAGCTCTTCAAGCGGAACTGCTAGATAGTCTTCCGGTGTTTTATATTTCTGGAACAGCGTAGCTGTTACTTTGTTCACCGTCTCGTCCGTGCACTGCGCTGACAACAGGACTGCAATTGTCAATTCGAACGGATTGGCGTGAGTCAACTCGCAATGCGCGTCAGGGTACATCTGACCAATCGTATCGAGAATATGTCGGACGCGGGCACTTGTTGCCATCTGGAAGTCACCTCACCTTTCTATCCATTCTGCTTGACTATTCACATCTAAAAACCGTCTCACCCGCTAAGGTGAGACGGTTCGAAGTGAACCTAATCGTAGTTTAAGACACTTTCTCGATTTCAACAACCTGATCCTTAATAATATACAGCATAATATCGGTATCTTCTTTGATGGAAGACAGGCTGATTTTCTCGCCCTTCGAATGAATAGATGCATTCGGATGAACTTTGAATATATAATTGTTTTCAGCCATCGTGCGCTTTACATACAATTCATTTGTATTTGAATTATAGCGCCAGAAGCTGCGCTTCATTCCGCTGACCAGCTTCACAGCTGAAAGATCGCTTGTGTCCTTGCGCACCTCTACGCGGTCTCCTTCTTTCAAAGCGCTCAAATTCGAAGTAGAAGAAGAATTATCAACCTGAATCTGCGCGTTCTTGCCTACTTGGTGCACAGATAAGGAGCCAGCATTGTCGCGTACTCGAATTGCTCCGTTGTTTGTATCCACAGACTCTACTCGGCCATAAGTAACTTGAACTTGACGCACTTCCACGATAGAACGTCCGTCCATTACAACGTTGACATAGTCATTATCCTTCAAGTCTGCAATCTTGATCTCTTTATTATTCAGATCATAGATCTTGGCATTTCCCACATAAAAGTCCTCAACCTTCGAGTCGCTCGAGCGCAGACGAAGGCGATACCCCGACGCATCCCGATACGCAATATCGAATTGTAGCGTTTGCCGAACAGCGAGAGACGATAGTGTGGATTGATCATCCGTGAAGTAGGCAACTATTGTATCACCATTATTCACATCATTCAAGGTCACATTGTTTTTCCCATACTTTTCTACGCTTAGCTCAGTCCCCTTATAAGGCAGTGTTACCGTTTGTCCGTTCGCAAGCTTCATCGTCACTGTCTTCGCGGTAGAGCTTGCATAGACGAATGTTCCTTCGAATTTGTTGACGAGCTGCACCAGAAGCGCGTTTTTGGCCGTATGTTGCACATTCACCTTGCGTTTGCCATCCTTAAGCTGATTTGCGATATCCTCAAGTCCAACCTTGGAGCCGTTATTCTCAAAGCGAGTCTCATATGTGAGCTTAAAGACGTGAGGTTCTTTGCGCTCGTCAGTTACCATTAACAGTTTGTTCGTTTTATCGAAATCTACAACTGTAGCTCCAATTATCATTTCCGCCTTGCGGTTCATTACTTTGATGTTGGCAACCTGATCCTCGCTGTTCATGGCCAGCTCGACGCGATCTCCGTATTCTCCTGCGACAATATCGTCGAACGTTGGATTGTTCATTCCGTCAATTTCAATCTTTACATCACGAGCAAGCAGCTTCGCCACGAGTTCATTGTTTTCTTTTCGGATCGTGATGCTCGTTTTCGTCGCACCTTTTTCGTACAGCGTACCAGAAATCGTAACTTGTTGGGCATTTGTCAATTCGATTTCCGTTACGACGCTATTTTTCACCGTATAATTGACGCTGTCATTTTCCTTGATACTGCTTAGACCGGATAACAATTGATCCTTATACCGAACGTAAGCTCCCTCCACAACCGTGTAGGTTTCGCTCTCACCTTGTTCGTTCTTGATCGTCACGGAACGGTTTCTCACATCAATAGAAGTAATAGTACCTTTGGCCGATTTGTTGACAGGCCCAGACTTTACTTGAACCTCAATAATTTTGCGTTCATTCGTAAACGTTTCACGCTTGATGACAAGCTCACTGTCCGCCATCAGCTTAGAAGGATCGATCGTGTTGCCGCTGGCATCCTTGAATACAGTCGCGCTGTTGTCGTACACAATATCAGACAATGCATCAGTGCCATCCTTCGTGAAATACAGCTTCTTCTCTGAAGGCGCAACATACCTCAGCTTAACCGTTGAAGTTTCCACCTTCGGTTCAGCGTCTAATAATTCAACATATGCCGCGCTTCCCGATTGTCCAGCGACACGGATTTTCATGTATAGGCCAATATCGGAGGCATTGATCGCCTGCTCGCTGTCATTTTTATAGTACATCGTGTTTTTATCGCGGCGGAAGGTTGCTGTCTTGCCCTCTTCCGTATACAAGCGAATCTCTTGATCCGTTAGGCTCATCACATAACCGAATGATTCGAATGCGTGCTTTACCTTAGATACTTTTTCTCCGCGACTGAAGAATGTTGCAAGCTGCGCGCGCGTTACTTTGCCTTGCGGCTCGAATTTGTTGCCGCTCATTCCTGTAGTCAATTCCAGATCAACAGCAGTGTTGACATATCCTAATGCAGACGCGCTAATTTTGCTATTATCGGCAAATGTCGTTTTCTTCGTCTTTGCACGCTCTGCATCTGCTTGTTTTCCTACAGCACGAACCAAAATTTTCGTCACCCATTCACGGGTTGCCTTTTGATCGCCCCATGCTTGCTTCGGATCCGGCTTCGCCATCTCTTCTTCTTTGTCCAACAGCCCTTTTTGGAATGCCAGAACAATATACGGCTTGAAGAAATTCCCGACCTTAAAATCAGCAGGTAGTGCTACGGAATCTGCAGCATTCAATTCACCCTCAAGTCCCATATAGCGAATTGCCATTGTGATAGCTTCCTGCTGCGTTACATCGTCACCAGGACGGAACTTGCCGTTATTCCCCTTTAAAATATCCAATGCTGCAAGCTTATGTATATGTTTCTCTGCCCAATAACCAAGCTTAACATCGCTGAATATCGGACTTATACTCGAAGTTGATGTAACTTGATTCGTCTTTGTAGCGGTATTTGATTCAGCTGCCATCGCGAATTGCATAGATGTCAGCATCATGGATACGGCCAATAATGCACTTGTTAATGCTCGCGCTTTGCGCACACACGGTTTAGAATTTAATTGCATGATGCATCCCCTTCCACATATATTTCTTCGTAAGATGTTCTTTTTCGACAAGAACAGGGGCAATTCCTGCCCCTGTTCTCGAATAATTGTTGGTATTATTTTGTTCAATTACATGATTCGTGCAGATCTCTATGGACGCTTGATTGGATGTTTCAACGTAACATGGCCCATCAAGCTTTCATCTGACTTTCCATCTACCAGAATATCAATTGCCTTTACTTCATCGAATTGGAACAGCGTTTTAGTAAGAGCATCCAATGCAAAAGCCTCTCCGCCTGCTCCAAGATGACCCTCTTCCGGAATATGAATGTCAATGACTAGCGTTCCCTTATCCATTCCCACAGATTTGAAGTCGATCTTTTCCCACAACGGAATATCTTTATCATTGTCAGATGTCTTCAACGCTGAAAGTGCAGCTTGATACTTCTCGTCATCATTAGAGAACTGGATCATCTTCTTATACGACTTCAATTCCATCAGCTGATCATCAGAGACAAATACGTCAAGCGACATTTCTTGCTTGTCAGACTTCGTTTCTTGACCTTTGTCAGTTGTTGGCTGCTCAGGCTTCGTTGTCTCGTCTGACGGCTTTTCCTCGTTCGGCTGCTCTGTTGTCGGCTGCTCCGTCGTAGGTTGTTCAGCTGTTGGCTGCTCAGGTTGAGCAGCTCCATTTGTTGTCGGCTTAGCACCGCATGCACTTATAATTGTAATGGATAGAACTGCGGCAGCAAGTGCCCACCATTTTCGTGTCTTCATGAAGCACGACCTCCTTTACATCGTTCATAACGCAACAGATCGTCAAAGGTTGCATTTTTTATGGAATCAGGATACGCCCAAATATTCTTTAATCCCTTTGACAATGTTCTCCGCAACGCGCCATTGGAACTGGTCGTCATACATTTTTGGTTCGTCATTCGTGCTCGTCAAAAAGCCTATTTCGAGCAGAGCCGACGGCATCTTCGTTTCTCGAACGACATGGAGATCTCCAAATTTGATACCCCGATCCTTAAATTGCGTTCCATTCAATAAATTTTTGTGCAACGTCTTGGCAAGTGCTTCGCTGCTCTTGTGATAATAGAACGTCTCCGTACCTGTTACGGAAGGGCTATTTTTCGCACTGTTTCCATGTATCGATACGAATATATCCGCACCAATTTTGTTCGCAAGCGATGAACGATCCGATAATTCAGGGAAGGAATCGTCTTCGCGCGTCATGACAAGATTGATCTTATCTTCTTTACGAAGCAGTTCTCCGACTTTCAAGGAAAGTGCCAAAGTAAAGTCCTTTTCCGTCTTCTTCGTCAAGCTAAGCGCACCGGAGTCCTTACCTCCATGGCCTGCATCAATAACAACGGTATAAGTACCATTTGGTTTGTTTGGCGTTACAGGTGGTTTCGTTGTTCCGCCATTGCCGTTCCCATCGTCATTTCCACTCTTTTGATTCAGCGAAATGGTCGTCAAACCTTGATCATTCAGTGTGACTTCACCATTCAACGGGTAGTTCAAATCAATAACGAAGCGCGCTGTATTCGGCTTATCGCTGAACATTGCAAAGCGAATGCGCTGAACATCTGGGTAATCTGATACTACATATTCCCCTTGCCCATCTTTATTGAAACTATATTTTTCATAGAACTCGTCCGAGAACACTGCATTCGGCAAATCAATAACTACCCGGTTAGGGCTGTCCATCGTCATAATGCTCGGTCTTACATTACGATCTAAAGCAATATGTAATTGATTATTGTCAAAAGAAAAGTTCGTAACGACTGAAGCATTGTTATCTGGCTTTGCTTGGTCTCCACCATTACTGCCATTATCTCCATTGCCGTTGTCCGGCTTTGTCGGCTTGTCCTCATTGCCTTTATCAGGTGTTGGGGGCGTTACTTCGTCAGAAGTGAACATGTACACAGATTTGGTTGAGTTATCCCAATCCACTTTCAATCCCATATTCTCCCCGATAAAACGAAGTGGGACTAGTGTAGTCTCGCCTTTAATAACCGGTGGTGCAACGAGTGTAACACTCTTGTTGTCAACTGTCGCCGTCTTCTGATTGACGGTGAGATTCATGCTTCTGCTATTATCATTTATAGCTACCGTCTTCGCCTTCTGATTCCAATCAACCTTATAACCCAACTCTTCAGAAACGACGCGAATCGGGACCATGACCGAATTGTTCAGCATCAAAATATTCTCTGACATCGCCAAAGAATTTCCATTCAAGTACAAGCTCGTATTAGGTGCAGCTTGTCCCAGCGTAGGAAACACTAAACACAACAGCATTAATAGCAATCCAACCGCAAATTTTTGTTTTTTCTGCATCTTCACCTCTACATCCTTTCGTCATGTTCCGCACTATTCTATTTGTCTATTAAGAACGGACGTAATATTAGACGTATAAAAAGTACAAAAGTTGCGTAGTTTCTACATTTTTTGGCTAAAATAAACCTGCTAAAATATCCCTTGTTTTCACTGTAAATCACCTACTCCCACATGGCAAGACAAAAATTGCACATCTGAACATAAATATTGACATGATTCGTAACAATAAAAAAAAGACCGTTCTCTATTTCGCACCTGATCATACAAAAAGTGCAAATAGAAAACGGTCTCCACGTCATTAAAAGTATCAACTTCTAGTAGCAGAAATAATCAAGAACATGGGTCTGCGCAGCTCATCAGTCATCCCGGGTATTTCTCGCAGCATTTTCTCAGATGGAGTCGGCTCCTTCACTGCACGTATCGTAAATCCCGCATCGATCAAGTTACTCATATACGTAGCGAACGTTCGATGATACTTAACGACATCCTCCGTTAAGAAGGCCGTTTCACGCTTCCCTTCATCCTGATAGCCATCCACTGCCCAATGGAGGATATTCCCTTGCTCATCGTAGACCCAATCTTGTTCATTGCGCGAAGTGAAGATCGGATGCTCGACCGAGAACAGAAACACGCCCCCTGGTTTTAAGCTGTGATAGACTTTGTCACAAATCGTATCGAACGACTCAATATAATGAAAGGCTAACGAACTAATCACCACATCAAATTGCTCATCTGCAAACTGAATGTCTTCAATTGGCATTTGTAAATAGGAGATTGACGAATCATTTGTCAATTCACGTGCTTTCTGCAGCATTTTCTCTGAAATATCAACCCCTATTACAGAGTCGGCATGCTGTTCTCGGGCATATCTACAATGCCAGCCGAAGCCGCAGCCCAGATCTAGCACACTCTTGTAGCGCAAATCTGGAATTAGTGACTGTAATACATGCCATTCTCCCGCTCCTTCTAGCCCATGGATAGAACGTGGCATATTCTCATATGCGGCAAAGAAATTCGCATCATCGTATTTGTTTTGCTTCATTTATTATTCATCTCCTATATCCATGCGTTGTCATGGACGAAATCCGGAATCCATTTTCTTTTCTATTTTACAATATGTATTTCTTCTCAAATAGGAAAAAGTCCGTTATGTGCCGCATGCTACTTACTAATCTTAATCTGCTACTCGACGCTTATACAATAAAATCCCTGGAACGCCGAAGCGAATCCAGGGATTGTAATACCTTTTATTATCAACTGTGCTTATACGACTGGGTAAGCGACACGCCCCGCATTCGCAGCTTCGTATGCAGTAATTGCATCTTCATGCTTCAGCGTCAATCCGATATCATCGAGACCTTGCAGCAAAAATTGGCGACGGTGCTCATCCAGATCGAAAGTGTAGTTCAATCCGTACTCATCCGTAATTGTCTTCTCTTCCAAATTCACGTCCAGACGATAGCCGTCCTTCTCCGCTGCACGACGGAATAGTTCATCAACCTGCTCTTCTGACAGCTTAATAGGAAGAATACCATTCTTGAAGCAGTTATTGTAGAAAATATCTGCGAATGATGGAGCGATAACACAGCGGAAGCCATAATCAAGAATCGCCCATGGTGCATGCTCACGTGAAGAACCGCAACCGAAATTCGCACGGGACAGTAATACGGAAGCTCCTTCATATTGCGGCTGGTTTAAGGTGAAGGAAGGAATAACGTTGCCCGCCTCGTCGAATCTCCACTCGTAGAACAAGAACTGGCCGAATCCGCTCCGTTCAATACGCTTCAAAAATTGCTTAGGAATGATTGCATCTGTATCCACGTTGACCCGATCAACTGGGGCAACAAGACCGTTCAATGATGTAAATGGTTGCATGATTCGTTCCTCCCTTAGTTCAATACTTCCGCTTTGATTTCCCAGTTGCGCACATCAACGAAATGCCCCTTGATTGCCGCTGCTGCTGCCATTGCTGGCGATACCAAATGCGTACGTCCACCGCGGCCTTGACGTCCTTCGAAGTTACGGTTGGAAGTCGAGGCACATCGTTGTCCTGGCTGGAGCACATCCGGGTTCATGGCAAGACACATACTGCATCCAGCATCACGCCATTCGAAGCCCGCTTCCACGAATACTTGATCCAATCCTTCTTTCTCCGCCTGAAGCTTAACCCGGCCAGAGCCTGGAACGACGATAGCCGTTACCTTATCGCTCACCTTGTAGCCTCTAGCTACCTCAGCCGCTGCACGCAAATCCTCAATACGACCATTTGTGCAGGAGCCGATAAATACATAGTCGACAGCAATTTCAGTCATCGGCGTACCAGGTGTCAGATCCATATATTCAAGCGCTTTCTCAGCAGCCTTACGTTCATTTTCGGTTGTAAAATCAGCAGGGTTCGGTACATTCGACGTAATATCGGTACCCATACCTGGGCTCGTTCCCCAAGTCACCTGTGGGATAAGCTGATCCATATCCACTTCAACAACAACATCATAAGCAGCGCCCTCATCGGTTACATAGCTCTTCCACTCTGCAACAGCAGCATCGAAAGCTTCGCCTTGAGGCACATACTGACGATCACGCAAGTATTGGAATGTTGTCTCGTCTGGTGCGATTAGACCAGCACGTGCACCCGCTTCAATGGACATATTGCACACAGTCATTCTCTCTTCCATCGTCAATTCGCGGATTGATTCGCCTGTGTATTCAATGACATACCCAGTTGCAAAATCAGTGCCGTTCTGCGCAATGAAGCCCAAGATCATATCCTTCGCAGTAACGCCTGGCTTGCGCTTGCCAACGAAGCGCACTTCCATCGTCTTCGACTTCGCTTGCTGCAAGCATTGTGTAGCCATTACATGCTCAACTTCGCTTGTGCCAATTCCGAACGCAAGGGCGCCGAATGCACCGTGCGTCGACGTATGGCTATCCCCACAGACAATCGTCTTCCCTGGATGAGTAAGACCAAGCTCAGGCCCCATAACGTGCACCACGCCTTGATCAATGCTGTCCAGGTCGAACAGCGTAACACCAAAGTCTGCACAGTTCTGTGATAATGTATCGATCTGCTGCTTCGAGATTGGATCTGTTATGTTGAACCGATCCTTCGTCGGTACATTATGATCCATTGTTGCAAATGTAAGATCCGGACGTCTTACCTTGCGGCCGCTCAAGCGCAATCCTTCAAAAGCTTGCGGGGATGTTACCTCGTGCACCAAATGCAAATCAATGTATAAAATGCTTGGTTTGCCTTCTTCTTGCACGATGACGTGCCGATCCCAAATCTTCTCGTACATGGTCTTCTTTATCGTCATTTCCTTCACCTCTCCGCGATTTTACGCTTCTCTCTCTATTTCTCTTGCCACCAAATATAGCATTTCTTTCTTCATTGATCCAAGATATAATATCTATAATTACAATAGGTTTAACCTATAAGCTATCCAGAGGAAGGATGAACGGACATGGAATTTAGACAGCTGCTCTATGCCGTCCAAATTGCACAGGAGAGGAACTTCTCCCGGGCTGCTGAGAAGCTGCACATCGCACAGCCTTCATTAAGCCAGCAGTTGTCGAAGCTAGAGAAGGAAATTGGCGTCCTCTTATTTCAACGGACGACCAATTCAGTGGAACTCACACATGCAGGAGAGATATTCGTCGACCGCGCGCAGAAGATGCTCGATGCGATGGAACAGTTGAAGAACGAAATGGCCGATATCAGCCAAACGAAGAGGGGAAAGGTGGTTATCGGGACAATGCCGATTACGGGATCCCATATCCTCCCCCATGTCCTTCCTCAATTCCATAAACGCTATCCAGCCATCGATCTGGTACTCGTAGAGGATACTTCGACGTCCAACCTGGAGCGAATGACGGCCCAAGGCAAAAATGATCTATGCCTGCTATCTCTGCCCTTAACGGATGATACTCTTACCTATCGACCTGTCGTGGGAGAGGAGATTCTGCTGGCAATCCCCCCTCAGCATTCTCTTGCCAAGCAGCATTGCGAATGTTCTGAGCCAAGTCCGGTGTCCTTATCAGACCTCCGAGACGAGCCCTTCATTCTCTTGAAGCGTGGTCAAGGATTCCGGCAAATTACCGTACAATTGTGCCAGGAAGCCGGTTTTACCCCGAATGTCGTATTCGAGAGCACGAACATTGAGACCGTCCAGTCTCTCGTAGCAGCTGGTATGGGGGTTGCCTTAGTTCCTTCATTTATTGCGACTGCTCCTCGAAGCGAATTTGTTCCGTTATATCTTCCTCTGACAGGAAGACCTTCCCGTACGCTTGTTATCGCGTATCGTGAAGGCCGCTATATGTCCCATGCGGCAGAAGCCTTCATGCAGACACTGCAAGATACGATCACAGCCCGCTTCGGCTCGCGAGTTCGCGCCGGAGGAATGATGAATCAACCTAAGAAGTCTGAATGAGATCGTATCTCTATGTACGAATCAGCTCATCGATTCGCACTATGGCAATCCTGCAACCGCAACAGGGAATTGACCTAATGCAGCTGCGCGTCCAAGCAATACTCGTGCTGCAGCCCGCACATTGCTATCCGTCAGCCCATAAATCGCATAGCCGATTGGTATGTTAGCCAAAGCCTGAGCATCATAGGGAAGTCCTGCTGCAACGACTGCAACAGGCTTCTTTATTTGTTCAAGCTGAGCTACCAGCTTTTCAAGCAGTTTGATTCTACGAGGCTGTCGGTATACATCGTTCGTCACGATAACGACGGCATCTGCGGCTCTGATTGCATCGGTCAATCCTGTATCTTCAAGCTTACTCACTCGAACGTCTGTCACAGCCGAACGCACCTTGTTGCGATTAGCTGCTGCATGAGCTTCCTTCTCCTCCGCCCCAACATCTCGTCTTCCCTTCACCTCAGCTACTAATGCACGCTGCATCGCTTCCAAGCTGGCACTATCATGACCGACCAGAAGTACTTGGTTCATACTGGATGTAATCAGCTCACTGGGCTGATTAACAATAGAATCTGTCCCCCAACGTGTAGCAGCCTGTTCCGCTATGCGCTTCATTAATCCCTGCGCCTGATTGGAAGCAATAAATGATTGGGCTTTCCCAATCGCTTGTTCCACATTTAATTGAGAAGCCTGCTTTGCATTCGTCACCTTATACTTCAACTTTAAGTGCAAGATGCGACGCACACTCTCATCAATGCGCTGCTCGGTCAATGTCCCCTCTTCTATCGCTTTATGAATCGCAGCTATTGCCTGATGCGGCTTAGGGGGCATCAAGAGCACATCTGCACCTGCTTGGATGGACATTACAGCAGCTTTATCCGAACCAAAATGATCCGCGATCGCCTTCATATTCAATGCATCCGTAATAATGGCCCCCTGAAAATGCAATTGATCACGCAAAATATCTGTAAGGACACGGGAAGATAGTGTAGCTGGAATCGTGATGAGTGAGCCATCTTTTTGAGAGGAGGTTGTCTTCGGCTCAAGTTGAGGAACCTGAATGTGAGCGGACATAACCATATCCACTCCTTCTTCAATGGCTGCCTTGAAGGGCAACCATTCTACTTGCTCGAACCGCTTCAAGTCATGAGTCAACTGAGGTAGTCCCACATGCGAATCAGTACGTGTCGAGCCGTGCCCAGGGAAGTGTTTCACAATGGCGGGCATGCCGCTATAATGTGCTCCCTGTACATAGGCGCGTACGTACGCAGACACCTGTTTAGGCTCAGAGCCAAATGAGCGAAGTCCGATGACGGGATTGTACGGATCATCATTTACATCAGCAACAGGGGCAAAATTTAGGTTGAAGGAGAGCAACTGCATGAGGCTGCCCGTTTCAATAGCCGTTTCCTTCGCAAGCTGGGGTTGTCCAGTCGCAGCAATCGCCATATTTCCATTCCAATCGCCAGTGAACAGGATACGATTTACTACTCCCCCCTCCTGATCTACGCCAATCCAGAGTGGGATACGGGATGAGCGGAGCATTTGGACATTGTCTTCAATCGTTTGCCCCACAGTCTTGATGTCATCTTTGAATAAAATAACGCCTCCAGGAGCCAGTTCATGAAGGATATTCGACAGCGCTTGGTTAGGCTTCTCAGCAGTAAGCGCAGATAAGTGAACCAAAAACATTTGGCCAATTTTCTCGTCTAAGGTGAGTGCTTGCAGCCATTTTTCCACTTGAATGTTGTCTTCTGCAGAGCCGTTTACAATTTTCTGGTCAAATGAAAAATCCGAACCCTTCAATTGGATCGCATCCGTACCGTTTTGATGAAGGACTCTACCATCACCATCTATACCCAGCACCCAATCTACCACATGAGCGCCATATCTAGACCAGACTAGAAGGAGCACACCTATTGTACATCCAAGAATGAGAAAAAGAAGACGTGCTTGACGACGTTTACGAGATGTGTCTGCCCGCTTATGCCGCTCTTTTCTCGACATCATACACGATCAAGCAATGGAGCAGAAGCATAGGAAGCCGTAGCAGATTGATAAAGCGATTCTCTACGATCAGCGAACACAGGAATTCGCCCCCGCACCTCTTGTACGAGCGACAGAGAGATCGGTGCCTGCACAAATGCCTCCTGTTCCCCTGATGAAGCAAGTGTATCCCCCCATGGATCAATAATTGCCGAATGTCCGAAGAAAGCTGTCTCTTGTCCGGAAGCGCCCTTGCTCGTACCGACTCGATTGCAGGCTACCACATACATTTGATTTTCAATGGCTCTCGCAGTCAACAGCGTCTTCCAATGATGAAGCCGTGGATGCGGCCACTCAGCTGGAACAAATAGAACTTCTGTACCTTGGAGCGCCATTGTTCGGGTCCATTCCGGGAAACGGAGATCATAACAAATAATAACTCCACACTTCACACCATCTAGGGTAAACGTCCCGAGCGCATTTCCGGAAGATAAATAAACATGTTCATCCATCAACTGGAACAAATGAACCTTGTCATAGGCGCCAACAATGTCGCCGTTACGATTTGCTGCATACACCCGGTTGTAGATCTGGTCGCCTTCACGAACCGATACGGATCCACCTACAATGTTTACACCATATCGTGCAGCAAGCATCGTGAGCATTTGCTTCGTCTGCTGTCCATTTACATCTGCTATTTCGTGAATCCGCTCAAGTGCATAACCTGTATTCCACATTTCTGGAAGCACAATGACGTCCGGCTTCGAATCTCTCTCCATTGCTTTGCCGATCCATTGAATAACGTTCTCCATATTTTTGTCCGGTTCGCCGATTGCAACATCCATTTGAATCGCACACACATTCCATAATTGTTCCATCGTATACACTCCTTCTCTCGGCTTTCAGCATGCATTTGTTCTTCGGTAGCACTTTCTACCATCCATCATACCTTTTCATGGATTGGAGTCAAGATGGGTACGTTAAGGAAGCAAGCGGAATCAAAAATAAACAACGAATAATCACCCACCGCGGTCTTGAAAGGATGAAAAGTAGCATGCGCAGTTGTTGTATGGTCAAATGGGTCGTAGCTATTGCTCTCTTACTTGTATGCAGCACAAGTACACTGATGACGAATTCTGTATCCGCATGGGCACCGAGTGAAGGCAGCGATTCGGCTGCAAGTCCTCAGATCCAACTGTTCGATATTAAGGCACAACGGATTGTGAAGACGTTCCCTAACAGCAAGGAGTTCCAAGCAGTCGCTGCTTCTTGGCTCAAGTCGATAACTGGACTGTCCCCTCAGCTCACGATTGGGCATCAATGTGGATATATCGTACGTATCCCATTAACATCAGTGGCTGATGTGGTTCTTCCAAGAGAGACGGTGCAGATAAAAGACGTATTTCTTATCTATTGCCCAGATAAAGATCCGCTGCTGCTCGTATTCTCGAAGGAACGCAAGCCCTATTTGCTGCGATTAAATTTAGATGTCAAACCATTTATGCAGCAGCTATTGACAACAGAACCGACAGGAAAGGCTGAAAAATCGAGCGGATAAGTTGTATTTAAAGAAAAACCGTATGTAAGCTACGGAAATCGATGAAAAAAAAGGGTATACACTTCAGTGGAAACATGCTAAATTATCGTTATTATTTTGATAACCGATAACGAATCCGGTTGCTGGAGTGGATAAGACATGTTAGAAGAAACATACCGTTCTATCTCGATCAAGCCGGCCGCACGCATGAACCGGCTTCCGAAGCAATTCTTTGCCCAGCTTGTGCAGCGGACGAACGCTCGCATCGCTGACGGTCATGATGTCATCAATCTTGGTCAGGGCAATCCTGACTTGCCAACTGCTCCTCATATTGTGACTGCGCTGCAGGAAGCAGCAACTGACCCAATCAATCATAAATACCCTCCATTCAGTGGACATCGCTACTTGAAGGAAGCGATAGCCAAGCGGTATAAGGAAGACTATAATGTGGATCTCGATCCCGATACAGAAGTAGCCGTATTGTTCGGAGGCAAGACGGGACTCGTTGAAATCAGTCAAATTCTGCTTAACGCAGGCGACGTCTGCCTCGTTCCAGATCCAGGCTATCCTGATTATTGGTCTGGCGTTGCCCTTGCTGGTGCTGACATGGTCATGATGCCATTGTTGGAAGAAAATCAATTCCTTCCAGATTATGAACGGATTACGAAGCAGCAGCTAGAACGGGCTAAGCTAATGTTCCTGAACTATCCGAACAATCCAACGGCAGCGACTGCAAGTTCTGATTTCTATGCGGACACCGTGCAATTTGCAGCGAAGTATAATATCGTCGTTGCCAGTGATTTCGCATATGGATCGATTGGATTTGACGGAAAACGGCCTGTGAGCTTCCTACAGACGCCTGGCGCGAAGGAAGTCGGTATCGAATTCTACACGATGTCTAAGACTTACAACATGGCCGGGTGGCGAGTTGCATTTGCTGTTGGCAATAAAGAACTTATCCGCCTTATCAATCTGATGCAGGATCACATGTATGTTAGCCTGTTCGGTGCTGTTCAGGCTGCCGCTGCCGCCGCATTGACCGGTTCGCAGCAACCAGTTCATGAACTGTGTGCGACATATGAACAGCGCAGGAATGTATTCTTCAAGGAGCTTCATCGCATTGGCTGGGAAGCCGTTCCATCGGCAGGATCCTTCTTCGCTTGGCTCCCAGTGCCTAAGAATTTCACCTCTGCCCAATTCGCAGACTTGCTTCTGGAGCGTTCCAATGTTGTAACCGCGCCAGGCATCGGATTTGGCGAGCATGGAGAGGGCTACGTCCGGGTCGGACTACTCGCGCCAGAGGAGCGATTATGCGAAGCTGCCGAGCGAATTGGAAGACTATCGCTATTCTAAGCTAGATCAGTGCAATGATGCTGTCCCGGTTCATGATCGGGCTTATCAACAATTTCATTGTGTTTCTAACTAAAGGAATCTTCTGTCACCTGCCTTTATACAGGATTCGCCTTCTTTACTCCATTGGAATCACATGGTATTCTATTCGTAATACACTCATTGCTCTCATGGAGCAGCGGGTGCCAGAGTGAATACCCTTATCGTGATGACAGGACCAGTACGTAATGAAGGTCGCGTTCAGAGAGCGGAATGCCATAGGCTGCAAGCATCCGCCGCAGAGCCATTACAGAACCTATCCTTGAGCGGTCAGCATAAGCGTTACGCGTGAAGCTGAACGGCTGCCTCCGTTATAGGCGATCAAGTGGGATGGTTTCTGCATGATCATGAATCTGCGATCAACGCAGTTCAGGTATATGCTCTAGGAACCCTCAATGAAGGTGGTACCGCGGAAGTGTGACTTTCGTCCTTTAGAGGACGAGGGTCTTTTTTTATACCCATAATCCGTTTTCGCGACATCACTGTTCGGCATTCCCTTGATCCATTCACATCATCGTATTACAATCTGGTACCGGCAATCGTGAGATGTATGATACTTATACTCATGAGAGTCAAAGAATCAGGAAGTGAATGAATGATGGAACAGTGTCAACGAATTGTAGTGAAAATTGGAAGCAGCTCGCTTACCTCTGAGCATGGCGGCTTAAATCGAGAACATATTGAATTCTACGTACACGAGCTCGTCTCTCTTATGGAACGTGGTGCACATGTCGTGCTCGTCACCTCAGGTGCCGTTGCAGCCGGATTTCGACATATTGGATATATGACTCGTCCGAAGCTTCTCCATGAGAAGCAGGCTGCTGCTGCAGTCGGTCAGGCGCTGCTAATGCAGGCCTACCAAGAACAATTCCAGAAGTACAGCATTCCTTCAGCACAGCTGCTGTTAACTCGGCCAGACTTCGCCAATCGCAAGCGCGGCCATAATGCCCAGATGACAATGGAGGAACTGCTGAAGCAGCGTGTCGTCCCTATCATTAATGAGAATGACACCGTATCTGTTGAGGAACTCAAGTTTGGTGATAACGATACGCTCTCAGCACTGGTTGCGAATCTTGTTCATGCTGATCGGCTAGTGATTATTACAGATACGGACGGGTTGTATACTGCCGATCCCCGTTCCAATCCGAATGCAAAGCGATTCGACAGAGTCGAGGAAATTAACGAGGAAATCTACGCATATGCTGGAGGAGCCGGCTCATCTGTCGGTACGGGCGGCATGCGTTCGAAGCTAGATGCAGCACGTATCGCCATGCGTGGCGGTGTACCTGCCTTTGTTGGCCGGGTCAATGAGCCAGGTGATTTGCTCCTTGCTGTGGACGGTATTGGCAAGGGTACCTATTTCGATACTCACCTGCACGCATTGCCGATGAAGAAGCAATGGCTTGGCTTCCACTCTACCCCACATGGACAAATTATTGTCGATGAAGGCGCTGAACGGGCATTGATATCACGAGGATCAAGTCTGCTGCCTGCTGGTATTCGAGGAGTCGAAGGCGACTTCCACCCTGGAGATGTGGTTGAGGTGTCTGGTGAGGATGGACGTGTGATTGGCAGAGGCATCGTCAATTACGAAGCCGATCAATTAAAGATTGCAGCGGGCTGGTCTACGGATGAGGTTCTCAATCGCATCGAGGTTCCGCGCATTGAAGTGATACATCGAGATGAATGGGTCACACTACGATCATAGAGGGAGGCATGTACGATGAGTGAAGTACTTTCCAAGGCTACGTTAGCGAAAGAAGCAGCCGCAGTTATGAACCGACTGACAACCGATCAGAAGAATGAAGCATTATTGAGAATGGCGGATCTGCTTGTCCAACATGCAGATTCGATTATTGAAGCAAACGCAAAAGATCTAGAACGAGGGAAGCAGCAGGGAACATCAGATTCTCTATTGGATCGCCTTGCACTAAATGAGGCAAGAATTGAAGATATGGCAGAAGGATTGCGCCAGATCGCCGAACTGACAGATCCTGTTGGAGATGTTCTTGAGAAAATTGACCGTCCCAACGGCTTGCATATTGAGAAAATCCGTGTGCCACTAGGTGTAATTGGCATGATCTATGAAGCGCGTCCGAATGTCACCGTGGATGCGGCTGGCCTGTGTCTTAAGACAGGCAATGCGGTCGTACTGCGCGGAGGCTCTTCTGCGCTGGAATCTAACAAGCGCATTGTCGCTGTGCTGCATGAAGCGCTAAAGCTCACTTCTGTTCCGGTTGAAGCCTTGCAGCTAATCGAAGATGCGGATCGTGCTTCTGTTGACGAGATGTTGAAATGTAACGGCTTGCTGGATGTCGTCATTCCGCGCGGTGGTGCATCGCTCATTCAGAATGTCGTTCAAAATGCAACTGTACCCGTTATCGAGACCGGAGCAGGTATTTGTCACACCTATATTGACCAGTCCGCTGATCCGGAGATGGCCGAAGCAATTGCATTCAACGCGAAAGTGCAGCGCCCTTCCGTATGCAACTCTATGGAGACACTGCTCGTACATGAACAATTTGCAGAGCGCCATCTGACAGGATTGCTTGAAGGATTTGACACACATCGTGTTGAACTGCGCGGCTGCGAGCGAACAATCGCCTATGCGCCATGGGCTAAGAAAGCATCCGAACAGGATTATGCAACAGAATATAACGACTATGTACTGAACGTGCGCGTCATTGACTCGCTTGATGAAGCACTTGAGCATATCGCTCGCTATGGCACGAAGCACTCCGAATGTATTGTGACCGAGAACAAAGACCGTGCCAGCCGTTTCTTAAGGGAAGTTGATGCTGCTGCTGTCTACCATAATGCATCAACGCGGTTCACAGATGGGTTTGAATTCGGATTTGGTGCTGAGATCGGCATTAGCACACAGAAACTACACGCAAGAGGTCCAATGGGCCTACCTGCCCTAACGTCCACGAAGTATCGGATATATGGCAAAGGTCAAATTCGCGAGTAACATCGCACGCCAGTACTATTTTCCATTTAAGTGTTGGCAAGAAGGGAGAGGAATGGACATCATGAATGAAATAAAAACACAAGAGAAGGACACATTCCGGTCTCTTCACTTTAGTATTTTCGGTGCAGGATCAATTGCCGAAGCGATTGTGAGAGGAGTACTTGCGAAGCAGCTGACTGAGCCTTCGCAAATCTCCATGATCAATCGCAGCAATAACGAACGGCTTCTGCAGTTGAAGCAGAAGTATGGCGTCACGATTGAGCTCTCATCAGAAGGCAAACAGCAGCTCTTGCAGGAAGCAGATGTCATTGTATTGTGCATGAAGCCGAAGGATACCGCAGGAGCACTTCATGAGTTGAAGCCGCTTCTCCGCCCCGGAACGCTTATCATTTCTGTGATTGCTGGTCTATCGCTTCATGCCATTGCGCATATTCTTGGTCCAGTTGCCGCTGTTCGCACCATGCCGAACACATCGAGCACGATTGGTCTCGGTGCGACTGCAATCTGCTGTTCGGATGCGGTCAATGACACACAGCGCGCCATCGCGATGGCGATGTTCGAAGCAGTCGGCATCGCAGTTGAAGTTGAAGAGCAGCACATGAATATCGTGACCGGATTATCTGGCAGCGGCCCTGCTTATTTGTACTACGTCATGGAAGCGATGATACAAGCAGCTGTAGATGGGGGACTTACAAAAGAGGATGCGCGGGATTTAACCGTCCAGACTGTTCTAGGTGCGGCTGAAATGGTACGGCTAACACAGGAAGAACCTGCTGAGCTGCGCCGCAAGGTGACCTCCCCTGGCGGCACGACACAAGCTGCAATAGACGTCATGAATACCCATCATGTAGGCAGAACCATCGTTTCTGCTGTGCACCGCGCTGCAGAACGATCTCAGGAAATGGAACACCAAATTGGGAGGGAAATCGAATGAAAGATCACTGCGTCGCCACCTATCGGCTGTTCGATGATCGTGCAGACTTTCATAAGAAGGCCGAAGGAATTGCCGTTGGATTGACGGTCGGGAGCTGGACCGAGCTCCCTGAGGCGAGAAAGGCCGAGATGTCGAAGCATCTCGGCAAGGTAATCTCGATTGAGGAACATCCATCAGATGTCCTTGGGGAACGCTACGCGGATATTGCAATTGCTTATCCGGACATTAACTTTAGCCCTGACATTCCTGCCCTGCTCGTTACGGCCTTCGGCAAGCTGTCCATGGATGGTCGGATTAAGCTTCTGGATCTTGATTTTTCCGATACATTTACAGCTTCATTTCAAGGGCCTAAGTATGGAATCGATGGAGTTCGCGAACTGCTGGGCGTCCAAGACCGTCCACTGTTAATGAGCATTTTCAAGTCTGTCATCGGTCATGATCTAGCAGCATTGAAGGAGCAGTTCTACCAGCAAGCACTTGGCGGAGTTGATTTGATCAAGGATGACGAGATTTTATTTGAAAATCCCCTCACACCGATCGACATGCGTGTCCGCGCATGTATGGAAGCTGCCGCTCGTGCCGAACAAGTGACGGGCAAGAAATTGCTATATGCCGTAAACCTAACAGGGTCTACGTTCTCCCTTCGTGAACAAGCACTCCGTGCAATCGAAGCTGGAGCAAATGCCTTGCTCTTCAACGTATTAAGCTACGGATACGATGTCCTGCATGGATTGAGCCAAGATCCTGATATTACAGTTCCAATTGCCGCTCATCCTGCACTTGCCGGTGCCTACTACCCAGCGAAGGAGCATGGAATTGCCGCCCCACTTCTGCTTGGCAAACTCATGCGATTAGCTGGTGCTGATCTCGTACTCTTCCCTTCCCCATATGGTTCGGTCACAATGCCGAAAGAAGAGACGCAAGGAATCCGTCACGCTCTTACCAGTGTAAATGATTCATTTGGAGCGATACATAAGAGAAGCTTCCCTGTGCCTTCCGCGGGTATACATCCTGGCTTGGTTCCGTTTATTATTCAAGATTTCGGCAACGATGTTGTTGTCAATGCCGGAGGCGGTATTCACGGCCATCCAATGGGAACAGCTGCAGGCGGGTATGCGTTTGTCGATGCCATTGATGCCGTCTTGAAGGGTGACACCTTAGAAGCACGAGCTGCTATTTCTGAACCATTGGCTGCCGCAATTGGATTGTGGGGTGTGAAGAAGTGAGCATCGAGAAGAAGCTTCGAGTTGTCTTTTGTGATTTCGACGGAACGATAACTGAAAATGATAACATCGTGTCGATTATAAGACATTTCGAACCGCCTGGATGGGACAAAATCGTGCAGGACGTCATCCATGAACGCAAGTCGATTCGTCAAGGGGTCGGTGAAATGTTCGCCCTGCTCCCTTCTTCATTGCAAGAAGAGGTTATTCAATACGCCGTAACACAGGCACGTATTCGCCCTGGTTTCGAGCAATTTGTTCAGTTCTGCCAAGCAGAAGGGATCGAATTATATATTACAAGCGGCGGCATCGATTTCTTCGTGTATCCGCTGCTGAAGCCTTATCAAATATCTATCGATCACATCTATTGCAATGGCAGTGACTTTCGTGGTGATAAGATTCAGATTACATGGCCGCATTATTGTCAGCCGCCATGTACGAATGATTGCGGGATGTGCAAAACAACTATCGTGCGCCGCTTCCCTAAGGATCAGTATGAGCGTATTGTCATTGGCGACAGCGTCACTGATTTTACAGCAGCCAAGTTAGCTGATTTCGTGTTTGCCAGAGCTCAATTAATCGAACGATGCGATGAGCTTCAGCTCCCATATGCGCCGTTCCAGACGTTTTATGATATTATTGAACATTTGAGTCATTCCAATACACATATAACTCATCCGTAGATCGGCTGAGAAAGTGGATAAGTGAAGGGAGCCAACCTATAGAATGAATACGCATACGCTCACTTTAGAGCAGAAGCAGTGGGCACTTGCCGAGCTGCGAACAATCAAAGAGCAATTTGCCAGCCGCCACTGGTTCCCAGGAACAAGCGGTAACCTCTCCGTTCGTGTTGGCGACATACAGGAAGAACACTTCCAATTTGCCATCACAGCCAGCGGCAAAGACAAATCGGTTCATACTCCCGAAGATTTCCTGTTCGTCGATGAGAATGGCCGTGCAACGGAAGCCACTCATCTCAAACCTAGTGCCGAGACCTTAATTCATTGTGAAATCTATCGACTCACTGGATGTGGTGCCATCTTCCACGTACATACGGTATTCAACACGATCGTATCTGATTTATATGGGGATCGTGGTGCTGTACCCGTCGAAGGCGTGGAATTAATTAAAGCGTTTAATATTTGGGAGGAAGACGCAAAAATTCACATCCCTGTTGTACCTAACTACGCTGATATCCCCCGTATCGTACCCTGTGTTACAGCGTCTCTTAACCCCCGTATTCCGGGTATTCTGCTGCGGAAGCACGGTATATATGCTTGGGGTGCCAATGCCTTTGAGGCCAAACGTCATTTGGAGGCATTCGAATTTTTGTTCGAATATGTATACCGCAAACAAGCACTTCATCAATAAATTCTAGCTATTGTTCCATAAAACTGAATAAGGCCCTCAGTCACAATAGACAGAGGGCTTTAAAATTCATGTGTAGGAATACAACACCTATATGCAAGGAAACCACATATCCCAATAGGGTTGATACGTTGGAAATAACTCCAGCGTATCTGGTTGATAACCACGATAATGACGCATGTAGCCCGCTAAATAAGAAAAGGATGAGGAATGTGGGCCAATAAAATAAGGAGCATGAATACATACGAGCCAATCGACCAAAGCTTGTTCCTCTAAACATAAGGAGTCAAATTTCTGCTTCAGATCAGGGCATCCTTTTAACACTATTTTTTTATTATAAATCATAATATCCCCGTTTTTTTCCTGTGTCCCTTTTGCTATAGCTGCATACTCTTCATCCAATAAACCGGATGCTAAATATATGGCTGATACCTTTTGCTTAGCCTCCATACAAGCATAAATACAGTGAAGCTGACTTTCCGCATAATGTTCTAGGCCCATACTTTTTATATCGGAAATTAGCAATAAATCTTTTTCAATTCTTAGATGAGCCGCTATCCACTGATGCTTCTCGGACACGGAAGCGATAATGAAATTAGATAATTCTACGATATGCTTAGCGAAAGGAAAGGCATTGGCAATGAACAATCCGCTATTTTTATTTTCGATTGCAGACATCTGGCGGATGGCATACCTTTTACAGTTAACCGCTTGATTACGTACTTCTGCATGTACTTCTTCAGCGCGTTTCACATCAATCTGTCGACTTGACAGTAATTGCCGCAACGCATGTACATCAACGAAGCAATCGATTGCTATGCTTCGAAAATACGGAGTAACATCAAAATCAATCGAGGTTCTCGTTTGAACATTTTGTAATAGGATTCCTGCAGGAGAGCCCTCGCTCGCATGATATAGCGCTTCACCAACAGCACGAAAAACGGACATTAACTGATTGCAAAGTCCTTCTGATCCTTCTGCACTATTTTGAAAATAAATCATGCGTTGTTCCTCCATAGCGATCTAACAAAACTCACATATAAGCTGAATGAGAGCTCCAGATTGAATATATCGTCGTTACGAATTACTAAAGGAAAGTCAACAAATAAAGGTAAAGATCCAGATAAGAACAATATATGTAGAGGCTATATCAAATGAGAAGTAAAAGGCGGAGATTTTTTAAACATTTCCATATCAAGGTCAATATCAAGCTATCAGTGTTCGTCCATTGATACATGATCGTAGAACCAGAACCGAATAAGATTATTATCTGAGATTGCCGCCGAAACACCATTACAGCCTCTCTGCAGCAACCTCAAAATTATTTTCCCATGCAAACTTACAGGAGCTCATACCTCATCTTCCACTAGAACGGAATTTCTGTGTATAAGCCTTCGCATCTTCAATCGAACGAACGCGGTTGCGGCTCCATTCCAGCAGGATGCGATCCACATAGCGGAAGTGCACCTTGCCTGCAAAGACGGCTTCCTTCAACGCCAATAAGATCAGTTCCTCTGGATAGTGATCCTGATCAATCCACCCAGCTATCGTCTCACATTCCATTGGTGAAAGAGGACGACCGAATTCCTTCTCGAATATATTGAACAGATTCGGCTGATCCGAATCCGTTAAGGCAGATGATTGTCTGAGTCGCTGACGTTCCGTTCGTATCTCTTCCGTCACGAGCACAGCCATTTTCTCCCATAATCCAGTCAGATTATAACGCTCATATTGAATATCCGTAGCCGCATCGATCTCCTCATCAATGCTGATAAAGCCATCTTTCAACAGGCGCTGAAGTGATTTGATCACAAGTTCTGGGGCTGTTCCCATTCGTTCCTGCAGCTCATCAATCGTCGGAAAGTCCTTCATTTCCTGCTGCTTAAAGCCTATAAGCTGAATGAGCAGCATAGCCTCCGTATCGTTCAGCTTCAACTGTCGATAACAGCGCAGCAGATGGTACGGCACACTGATGCTGCCTGATTGCATGCCTAGCGCCATCCCTTTAGCAAAGGTGCGAAAAGCGTCTCCACTCATACAATAAATCCCCTCTCCGCTTCACTACCCCTCTATTGTCTCATACGAACGGCTATTTGATAAGCACTAAATTGGCAACGTTTTCAAACAGTAGAAATAGGGCTTTGTCACTAGTGAAAAAAACGCCCCGCATCGCTGTTGCGATACGGGACGATCTTCATAAACTGTAAAACCAAGCAATATGCTTATGGGTACAAGCGATACAGCAAGCGAGGGAACGGAATTGTCTCACGGACATGATCCAACCCACAGATCCAAGCTACTGTACGTTCCAACCCGAGTCCAAATCCGGAATGTGGAACTGTACCGTATTTGCGCAAGTCCATATACCATTGGTACGCTTCTGGAGACAGTTCATGCTCCTTGAAGCGCTCTTCCATTAAGGCAGGATCATCAATACGCTGAGATCCACCAATGATCTCTCCGTAACCTTCTGGAGCGATCATATCCGCACACAGAACAACTTCTGGACGGTTCGGATCTGGTTTCATATAGAAGGCCTTGATGTTCGTTGGGTAATGCGTGATGAATACAGGCGTCTCATACTTCTCAGCGATTGCCGTTTCATGCGGTGCACCGAAGTCCTCACCCCAAGGAATATCGTATCCTTGCTCTTGCAAGAATTTGATTGCTTCATCATACGTAATGCGTGGGAATGGCGCTACACATTTCTCCAGCTTGGAAGTGTCGCGGCCAAGCGTTTCCAGCTCTGGACGGCAGTTCTTCAGCACAGATTGTACGATATGCGATACGAATTGCTCCTGTACCTTCAGGTTCTGTTCATGATCGACGAACGCCATTTCCGGCTCGATCATCCAGAACTCGATCAGGTGACGGCGCGTCTTCGACTTCTCAGCACGGAACGTTGGTCCGAACGAGTATACCTTACCGAGTGCCATTGCAGCAGCTTCCATGTACAGCTGACCACTCTGTGTCAAGAATGCATCTTCTTCGAAGTATTTGGTATGGAACAACTCTGTCGTCCCTTCACAAGAAGAAGGCGTCAGGATCGGAGGATCCACCAGTGTGAAGCCCTTCTCATCGAAGAATTGCTGTACCGCGCGAATGATTTCTCCACGGATCGTCAAGATGGCATGCTGCTTCGGTGCACGCAGCCACAAATGACGGTGATCCATCAAGAAATCAACACCGTGTTCCTTCGGTGTAATTGGATAATTCTCTGTAATCTGAATGATTTCCACATTCGTTACAGTCATTTCAAAACCGGACTTGGAACGTGGCTCTTCACGAACTGTCCCGGTTACATACAAGGAACTCTCTTGTGTTAAGCTCTTCGCCGCTTCCCAGACTTCCTCCGGCACTTCACTTTTTACTACAACACCCTGGATAAATCCAGTACCGTCACGCAGCTGCAGGAATTGAATCTTGCCACTGGAACGCTTGTTGTGCAGCCAGCACCCCATGCGGACTTCTTCGCCCACATGACGGCTAACTTCGCGGATGACACAAGTCGTCGTCATCGATCGCTCTCTCCCTTACGCATTAATTATTTCGATTCTTGTACAAGGCGGTAAGTATCCCGTGCAATCATAAGCTCCTCGTTCGTAGGAACGACAAGAACTTGAACCTTGGAATTCGGAGTCGAAATGAGACGCGGCTCTTTCGAACGAATCTTATTCAGCTCCGGATCAATTTCAACGCCCAAGAACGTCAGCTTCTCGCATGTTGCTTCACGGATTACGATGGAGTTCTCACCCACACCTGCCGTAAATACGATCACATCTACGCCGTCCATCGCTGCAGCATATGAACCGATGTACTTGCGCAGGCGATATACATACATTTCGAATGCCAAAGTAGCATTTGGTTCGCCCTCAGCCATTGCATCCGTAATTTCACGCATGTCGCTGGACAAGCCAGAGATTGCAAGCAAGCCGCTATGCTTGTTCAACATGGAGTTGACTTCGTTGACCGTCAAGTCTTCCTTCATCATTGTGAATGGTACGACAGCTGGATCCAAGTCACCGCTGCGCGTACCCATCATCAAGCCTTCAAGCGGAGTCATCCCCATCGAAGTATCGATCGATTTGCCGCCTTCAACCGCTGTCAAGCTGCCGCCATTACCGATATGGCAAGTAATGATCTTCAAGTCTTCGAGCGGGCGTCCAACAACTTCGGCCGCACGTTGGCTTACATAGTTGTGGGAAGTCCCGTGGAAGCCGTAGCGACGAACTTTGTGCTTCTTATAGAGCACCTTCGGGATCGCGTACATGTATGCCTTCTTAGGCATCGTTTGATGGAAAGCAGTATCGAATACAACGGCTTGCGGTACGTCCGGCAAGTTCGTTTCTACTGCCTTAATTCCCATCATGTGAGCAGGGTTATGCAGCGGAGCCAAATCGAACAGACGACGGATTTCCGCTTTGACTTCGGAGTCAACCAATACGGAATTGCTGAACGATTCACCGCCGTGAACGACACGGTGTCCAACAGCTTCAATCTCATTGATCGTCTTAACTACGCCAACCTTAGCATCTGTCAGCTTGTCCAATACTTTACGAATCGCAATCGTATGGTCAAGAATTTCGCTTACTTCTGTAATTTCATCCGTGTGATGCGGTTCGTGAATGAGAATGGAGGAATCCATTCCGATACGTTCTACACGGCCTGCTGCCAGTACCGATTCTTCCTGCATATCATACAGCTGATATTTAAGTGAGGAGCTGCCTGCATTGATTACGAGTATTTTCATAGTCTATCCCCATCCTTATCATACTTGAAAAATCCGACGCCCGATTTCACGCCGAGGTGGCCTGCGCGCACCATTTTTTTCAACAATACGGACGGACGATATTTAATATCGCCGAACTCGCGGAACATGCGCTCCAACGCTGCAAGTATGGAATCCAAGCCGAAACGGTCAGCCATTTCAAGCGGCCCGTATTGGAAATTATATCCGATTCTCATTGCGCTGTCGATATCTTCTGCAGAAGCGACGCCTTCTTGCAATTCATGCAATGCCTCATTGATGAGAAGGCAGATCATGCGTGAAGTCACAAAGCCTGGCGACTCATATACCATGATGCCTTTCTTTTGCACAACTTCTTCAACGAAACGTTTTGTTTCATTGAAAGTAGTGTCAGAAGTTTTCAACCCGCGGATAATTTCCACGAGATCGACTTTGGAGACCGGATGAATAAAGTGCATGCCAATAACACGCTCAGGATACTTCGTTGAGCTTGCCATTTCTGTCAAGGACAGTGTTGATGTGTTGCTCGCCAAGATAATGCTGCTTGGACATACGCGATCCAGTTCAGCGAAGACCAATTTCTTCGCTTCCAGATCTTCAGATATTGTTTCAATTACCATATCGCATGCACTTAGTTCCGCCAGATGCGTCACTTTATGTATGCGCGAAAGAATTAATTTTTTTTCGGCCTGTGTGATTGCCCATTTTTCAAGCTGCTTATCCAGGCTCGTTTCAATCATTTCATACGCGTGGTCCAGCTTCTCCGGCGATTGCTCCACCAACAGCACGTCCAAGCCTTTGACAGCAAGCATTTCTGCAATGCCTTGGCCCATTGTACCGCCGCCGATGACGCCGATCTTTTTGAAAAACATGGTTTCTTCCACCTTTCCTGTTGCTATGCTCTGCATAGTGTACCCGAGATGATGGTTTCGTTATCAGTGCATAGGTACCTCACCTTATCTTATCATGAATATGAGAGCAAAAAAGAAAAACCAGCGTGAAATCACGCTGGTAATTGTTTCTTGTCACATAACAGACACCGGAACGTATCTCCGTTCACCAATTCCTCTTCCAATAGACGCTGCAAACATCGCTCAAAAGCATCTCGGTGCTGTTCCAACAATTCACGCGTTCGATAGGTCAAATCTACCATAATCGTCTGCGTTTCTTTTGTCAAGACATCTGGTGAGAGATGTTTCAAACGGACAATGCCGAGATCCGTCAATCCTGCATTCACCATCGTCTCTACAATGTTGAGTGCTTGATCGAAGTCCCCCTGTGAGCCCGTACTGCGGTTGCCGTAGAACAACTCCTCTGCTACCGATCCGCCCAGCGCAATGATGATTTGCTCCTCAAGAAATGGCTTTGTATACAGGTAACGATCTCCCTGTGGTTGATGTCGAACATAGCCTAATGCTTGGCCGCGAGGGCTTAACGCAACTTGAGATACGCTTCCCGGCCGGACAAGCTCTGCGGCTATCGCATGTCCAAGTTCATGAATCGCCACCCGGCGTCGTTCTTCCTCATTCGTCTCTCGATCACTCTTCTCTCCCATTAACGTCTTATCAATCGCAAGCGAGAGATGCTCCATCGTAATCGCCTCTTGCTCCTGACGCATTGCATAGATAGCCGCCTCATTCAGGACGCTCTCTAATTGAGCGCCTGAGAAGCCGAACGTTTCTTCTGCGATTTGCTCCAGACTTACTTCTTCCGCCAGTGGCTTATTCGTAGCATGCAGCTCCAAAATATGCTTGCGTCCCTTCTTATCCGGCATATCTACTTGGATATGACGATCAAAACGGCCTGGGCGCAGCAATGCACTGTCCAGCATCTCTTTACGGTTCGTGGCCGCCATTACCAGAATACGCGGTGACTCATCTGCGTACAGTCCATCCATCTCCGTCAACAGCTGGTTGAGCGTTTGATCATACTCTTTTTGTTGTCCACCTTCACGCTTGCCGCCGATCACATCAATTTCATCAATGAAGATAACTGCATTTTGTTTTTTCTCTTTCTCTGCACGCTGTCTTGCTTCCTTGAACAGCTCTCGTACACGTCCCGCTCCGACACCGACATACATCTCAACAAACTCACTGCCTGACACACCAATAAATATCGCGTCTGCATAATGAGCAGATGCTTTCGCCATTAACGTTTTCCCCGTTCCTGGGGGGCCAGTTAACAATATTCCTTTCATTGGACGAATCCCGAATTTACGAATGTCATCTGGCCGTACCAGAAAATCAAGAGCTTCAATCAATTCATTCTTGGCTCTATCCTGCCCGCCAATACGCTCGAAGCTCATTTCACTAATCTGATTATTGCCTGACTTCGCACGCCCTGACGAACGCGCCAAGCCAGCTTGTCCTCTGCGATTTACAAACAGCAGAAGAGCACTGATCGCGGCAACTGCCGCGATGACCGGCCATATATTAACTCCAAGATAACTGACAAATAATATCGCTGGGATTACGATCCCTAATGCCAATTCCCAACTACGAACGGATTGCCGTTGCTTTTTCATTAGGCCATACCCCCACAGGCGATGCTTGCAAAGGAAGCAATACGGTCTTGCTTCCTTTCTCATCCTTGAGTTGAATATACACATATCGTGAATCCATTTCCGTTTGGATCTGAATACCTGGATTTTGCTGCTGCAGTTCCTTCAACCTAACAGGAATATCGCTGTATTTCTGATGTACCATTGCATCTGCAATGTCGAACATTGCACGTGACCATAACTTATCGATAAGCGGCGTGCTCTCATCATTCAAGTATTCCAATTGTACTTTTTTCCCGCTCGAATTCTGTTGCAGCTCGTCCGACACTCTTTCAATCAGGCTGCTAATATTGGTGCCATCCTTGCTCTTCAGCTTCACTTGCAGCGCATCAGGATACCATTGAACATCATACTGCGTAATTTCAGCATGCTGCTTCAATACTCGTTCCACAGGCTGCTTCACGAAATTACGTTCATACAGTGTCCAACCTCCAAATAGTGCAACAGCTGTCGTGACCATAATGAGCAAAGTAGGCATGATTCGAATCTTTTTCGCCATGCTGAAACCTCCTGTTGCAAATATATATCAATACCCCTAGTAATCTCTTTCTGATATATCAAGAGTATATCACATATGTCACTTCAACTATGGATGTAATGTGTACCATGATTGCCATCGAAATGGATTTACTCCAATACAAAAAGCGCTGCTGCTTCGCATAGCGTACAATATGTACGTCATATGCAAAGCAGCAGCGCTGCAAAATCGCCTATTACTCGTTATTGGCTAACATTGAATACGTTATTTATTAGGCAGCGTATAGACATCCCCTATTGAGGAACCATTCGCAAATGAATAGAAATGATAGAAGTAATGAACAACCCCTTGTTCATCCTTGCGTTTGACCAATGCCTGCCATACATATTGATCATCCTTAAATGCTGGCGTAATGCGGATTACATCCGCATCCGGATATTGGGCTTCTATCTGGGCTTGAATCGTCTCTTTAGAGGTTGATTCCGCCATAGGAGTTACCTTATCAGGGAGTACCCACACGGTCTGCTCCTTACCATGTTCGTCAGTTCCCCGCACCATGTATACGACTTGATCCCATACACCCTTCTCCACTTCTGTCACATTTACGAGCTTCACTGCTTCATTCGCCCGCTTTATTATTTCCGCTTCCTTGACCCGTTCGTCCTTATTGATGTATTGCACATACTGATAAGTGGCGAAGAACAATCCGACTAGAAATAAGAGAACGAGTACCGGAATCAACCACTTCCAATGCGACCTCCGGCGTACGCGTCTTCTCTGCATGAATTCTCCTCCTGCCTATCTTGCCAGCAAGCCATCAAAGCATTGCTGCGCCTCGCGAAGGATTCGTTCTTCATCCATCGTCAAACATTCCCCATTCTTCACAACCTGCTTGCCGTCAACCCATACATGCTTGACATCTTTCGCAGACGCTGAATATACCATGTGGGATACCAAGTCGGTATGTGGCAGGAAATGAGGCTGATCAATATCTACCGCAACGAAGTCAGCCTTCATGCCTACTTCAAGCGCTCCAATATCGTCAAGACGAATGGTCTGCGCGCCATAGATCGTACCCATGCGCAGCGCCTCTGCAGCAGGAACCGCAGTTGGATCGCCGGACACCCCTTTATGAATCAAGGCCGTAAGGCGAATTTCTTCGAACATATCCAGATTGTTGTTGCTTGCTGCACCGTCCGTTCCCAAGGATACAACAACACCCGCACGCAGCATCTCAGGAACACGAGCGACACCGCTCGCAAGCTTAAGGTTGCTTCCTGGATTGTGGGACACCGCAACTTGATACTTCGCAAGCGTCTCAATCTCTTCGTCCGTCAAATGGACAGCATGCGCAACGAAGGAAGGACGGGAGAAGAATCCGAGCTTCTCCAAATGCGCAACCGGACGCAGTCCATAATCCTTCACATTCTGTTCAACTTCTGCCTTTGTCTCTGACATATGCGTGTGCAATGGCAAATCCAGATCATGAGCAGCCTGTACGAAGCTCTCAATAAAGGCTGGAGGACAAGTATATGGAGCATGCGGCGCCATAATCGTACGAATGCGGCCATCTGCCTTCCCATTCCAATCCTTCGCGAATTGAATCGCCTCGTTCAGCTTCTCGCGCTGTACATCCTCTGGGCATAAGCCAATCGCACCGCGCATAAGCGATGCACGGATACCGGATTGCTCACATACCTTCGCTACTTCGTCCATGTAGTCATACATATCTACGAAGGTTGTTGTACCGCCCTTCAGCATTTCGATCACAGACAGAGCAGTTCCCCAATAGACATCATTGGCCGTGAACTTGCCTTCCATTGGCCACATTTTCTCCTGCAGCCATGTCTGAAGCGCCAAGTCATCCCCATACCCACGAAGCAGAGACATTGCAGCATGCCCGTGTGTATTAATAAGGCCTGGAATGAAGAATAGACCTTTGCCATCGATGATTTCAGCATCAGCTGCTGCATATTGCTCTGGCAGCTCCGATCCAATATGAACGATGCGATCATTCTCAACAACCATGAACCCATGGAATGAGGACTGCTTCGCAGTTGGAGACAAATCGGCGAACATGCCGTTTTTAATAATGATTCGGTGTGTCATTCGGCGGGTACTTCCTTTCCATTATCAGATAAATAATAGGCCAAACTGAACAAATCCGTTGTAAAATCGGCAGTATGCACACGGATATTCGAAGGAACCCTCAAAATGACAGGCGCAAAGTTCAAGATCGCTTCTACTCCCGCCTCTACAAATTGATCAGCTACATACTGAGCTTCTGTAGCAGGAACCGTGATAATCCCGATACGGATTTGCTTCTCGCGTACCGTCGTAATTAGGTCAGACATCGGCTGAACTTTCAGGTTATTTATCTCGGTATTGATTTTGGATTCCTGTGCATCGAACACTGCAACGATCTTCATATTATCTTTCAAGTATACGGTGTAGTTACAGAGTGCGTGACCTAATTTACCTGCACCGACCAATCCAACATGGATAACTTGATCCAGTTTCAAAATATGTCTGATTTGTTGAATCAAATACGATACATCATACCCAATGCCCTTGCGGCCGAAGTCGCCGAAATACGCTAGATCCTTCCGAATTTGCGCAGGATTCAAGTTCAGCTTCTGTCCCAAATCTTGAGAAGAAACTGTGAGCACTTCTCGCTGCTTCAATTCCAATAGATGACGTAAATACACGGGTAATCGCCGAACGACAGCTTCTGATATCTTTAGTGCTTTCATTCTGAACAAGCCCCTCTCATCGCTCTCCAATGCCTCTTTGATTATGGTCTAGCCACGTATCAATACGTGGTACAAGTTGTTCTGTTGCCATATGCTCCATTTTTGGGCCAGGCAGCGAGTAAAGAAAATGTTTGCCGTAGCTTGTCTCTATTACACGAGTGTCATAAATGATGACAATTCCCTTATCCTGCGTCGTACGCACAAGGCGGCCGAATCCTTGCTTGAAGCGAATTACAGCCTGTGGGACGGAATATTTGCGGAATGGATTCTGATTCATCCGCTTCAGCCGATCGCACTTCGCTTCCACGAGTGGATGATTCGGTGGCTGGAATGGCAGCCGTACAATCGCAAGACATGTCAACGCATCTCCTGGAATATCAACGCCTTCCCAGAAGCTGCTCGTTCCTAGCAGGACTGAATTCGGCTGATCTCGGAATCGGCGTGTCAGCTTGCTTCGGTTGCCGCTGTCAATCCCTTGTCCCAGCACTTGAATGCCATGCAGGCTAAGCGCCTCCTTCAGCGGTTCATACACATCCCGCAGCATGCGGTATGACGTGAATAAGACAAGCATACGTCCTTCTGTTACCTTGGCTACATCAGCCAAGGACTGCATCAGCGTCGAGTTAAACTTGGCATCTGATGCTCCCTTCACACTAGGGAAGTCACGCGGGATGACAACAAGTGCTTGTTCCCGGTAGTTGAACGGCGACGGAAGTATGACCGTATTTAGACGACCATCCCGTTCCGCATCCTTCAAGCCAAGCTGTTCAGCTACGAATTGGAATGATTTATCAACGGACAATGTAGCCGAAGTTAAGATTACGCTCTTCTTCGGCTCGAAGAAGTATCGCTTCAACGCTTCGCTTACATCGACAGGGACCGCATACATTTGCATTGATTTATGCTTGTATTGGAGATTGCCTTCCATCCAGTACACGGTATCCGCATCCTTGCCTTGCATAAATTCACGGAATTCATCGCGAAGCTGCCCTATGTCCTTGAATAAACCTGTCACATCAGCCGTGACGCCCTGCACTTCATCATCATCATAATCCTTCCATTCATTGACGAGCTTCTCCCCCGAACGAACAATATCACTTAAACGCGTGTGAATATCGCCTTCGAGCTCCGATACGGAGCTCCATCCATCAGGACGATTGCCAGATGGCAGCCGGAGAACAGCTTGCCCGCCTTCCGCCTGCCCCGCTTCATTCATGGAAGGAAGCATTTGATAGAGCAGCTCATGCAGCCGATCCCATTGATCCTTAACATCGACAAGCTGTGTTAACAGCTTCTCAATCCCTTCAGCCCATACGAGCGCTTTTTCATTGCCTGACAAGCGAAGACGCTGCTGCAGCAATACAAGCGCACCATTCTTGCTGTCTTTGAACAATTGGGTCAGCGGATGAATGAGTGAAAAATATTGCAAGTGAATGCCTAAATGTTTGCCTGCCGTTTCTTCGAAGTGATGTGCTTCGTCTACGACAAGCTGCTCGTATGCGGGGAGCAAACGATGCTCCGCAATCACGTCCGTAAACAATAGGGAGTGATTCGTTATAATTATGTCCGATAAATTCGCATCATTCTTCGCCCGGTGGTAGAAGCACCGACGGAACCAAGGACATGCGCGATTCAGACAGGAATCACTATCACTGGCAACGGTATCCCAGAAGTCTGCACCCTTATGAACGAAATGCAGTTCTTCATCATCTCCATGCTCCGTCTGACTGAGCCACACCAGCATTTGGGCAGCTGTCAAACTATCATCGCGTGCATGTACATACTCTCTATTACTTATTTTATGTTCAAATTTTCTCAAACACAAATAGTGACTGCGGCCTTTTAATACGGATGCCTTAAATGGAACCGGCACAATCTTCTCCAAGAGCGGCAAATCACGCTGTCTCAGCTGTTCTTGCAGATTGATTGTGTGTGTGCTAACAATCACTTTGCTCTCTTGAGAAACACTCTGATATATGGATGGCAGCAAGTACCCAAGCGACTTGCCGGTACCAGTACCCGCTTCGATTAGCAGGTGATGCTCTTGTTCGAAGCACTCCATCACTTCATTGAACATCTGCTCCTGCGATTCGCGCGGCTCATAATTATCCAAGCGGCTTGCCAGATTCGTCTTGACCTGATCCAGGAACTGAGCGAAGGTTACTCCCTTAAGCGGGTTCTCTGCTGAAGAATCACGCGGCGCCTCCGTCTCTGTCCAATCCGCTTGCTTCAACGTCAATTGGCGGAACGGATAATACCCTTCTTCTTCTGTCCAATCAGACACCTCACGCTCCTGAAGCTTCTCTGCAAGCAGCCATTTCAAATCCCGCTCCTCTTGATCGCCAAACACATCAACGACGCGCTGTAGCGTCAATAACGGAAGCTGGTCAATCGCTTCTAAGCAGCGAATAAATATATCTGCTGTCGCCCGCGCATCACTGTCTGCTTGGTGCGGGCGATCATGAACAATCCCCATCTCATGTGACACAGAACCAAGCTGGAAGGAAGGCAGCGATGGAAAGAGGATGCGAAGCAGCTCAATTGTATCTAATATACGACCTGTGAACGGCAAATATCCCGTCTGTTCCAGCGCCCTGCATAGGAATTGATAATCGAAGGCCACATTATGGCCGACCAGTACGACATCCCCTAGCAAAGGAACAAGCCCCGTCATGGCATCATCAATATCCGGAGCATCCTTCACATCTTCCTCGGTAATGCCAGTAAGCTGCGATATAAATTCCGGTATGGGAACAGTTGGCCGCACAAGCGTATGATATTCGCGTTCTATCTTCAAATCATGGCCAAGAATAACCAAACCAATTTGAATTATTTCATCGTTCGGCTGACTGCCGGTCGTCTCAAAATCCAAAACAGCAAATCTCATCTCAATAGCTTTCCTCTCACAATTTCTGTTCTTAGCATAACAGATGTTCAGGCGTTTGGAAATGACTAGAGGGAAACATCTGTGCGTATTTTTTCCACACAGTCGTTCCCCTCCGATGTCATGAATCATTGATATTACATGCATGTTATTGGATATGCATCATGTGCTCGCCGCCGAGTTCAAAATGACCGCTTTTGGACTGGCATACCTTCAAATTCATAATCGGTTCCGGCAGAGCCGGATCCCATTCATGCGCCTTCAGGAAGCATGCTTCTGCCTGTGCAAACTGATGCTGCTTCGCATGAATGCAGCCAAGCGCATTGCAGGCAATGGCCTTCATGCTGTTTTTGTCAGTCAAAGGTATGATAAGTTGAAAATGATGTCCTGCTTCCTGACAATTCCCTAAATGCAAGTGCGACATCGCCAAATACGCGCGCACCTCGATATTCTCTGGCTGAATCTTAGCCGCCTGTTCCAAAAACATAACTGCTTCCTTATACATCATGAGCAAATAATACCCCTGACCCCGCTGATAGGGATCCCCATAGTCCGGAATAGCTATTTTGCTCTCCTTCACTGGGCATGGCTGTACGGGGACTGAGCTTCCCTTGCCTGCTTTGGGCCTTAACAATGACAGACGCTCTTCGAAGCGCAGCCATTCCTCCACAATATGGTCACTCATGGAGCGAAGCAGCGACACTTGATGATCGAGTTCCTGTTTTTGCTTTCCCTTCGCATGCGGGTATTGAGCAATCACTTCATCCAACAGTTCATTTATGGTCTCGAATACATGTTGCAGCACGATTCCATCCCACCTTCACAAGTGTTGCGTATCGTTGTCTTATCGGCTCACGTTCATTGTGTGCCTCACAGCTAAGTTTCATTCGGTGCTCCAACGATTCCCGTGCGCTGGCTTCCGTTGTCAGCGAAGCAGAGCAGCAATACGTCCTGCATGGTAGCGCAAGCAAGCAATTCGGCCATTAATCATGCCCATAATCGAAATGCATTAACGAATAGTTGAATGCTCTTCTGTTAGTTTCATTACTTCAACAGGCTTGTTATCATCATCAACAAAAACAATATTCGGCTTGTATTGACGCGCCTCTTCATTCGTCATGGATGCGTAAGAAATAATAATGACATTGTCCCCTGGTTGTACCAATCGAGCTGCCGCACCATTCAAGCAAATCACCCCTGAATGCTTAGGCCCTGGAATCACGTAAGTTTCTAAGCGAGCTCCATTATAATTGTTTACGATCTGAACTTTTTCATTCGCCCAAATATCAGCCAGCTCCATTAAATGCTCATCGATCGTAATACTGCCAACATAGTTCAGATTTGCTTCTGTCACCGTAGCACGGTGAATTTTGGATTTCATCATTTCGCGCATCATCTAGCTCACCCTACTCTCCATGAGTTAACATACGATTATCAATTAATCTTGTCCGACCGAATTTGACTGCAAGTGCAATCAAAATATTGGTGCTTCGCTGATCTAGCGACATCTCAGGCGCCAGTGGCTCCAAATCTGGGAAGCTCAATACTTCTACATAGTCGATGTCTGCCAGCGGCTGCTGTGCTATCATGCCCTTCATCTTCTGCTGAAGCATTGGGGCTGTCAGCTGCGGATTCTCTTCAAGCCAGACGTCAACTTGACCCAGTGAGCGGGATAGTACGAGCGCTTGTGTCCGTTCTTCCTCAGACAAATACACATTGCGCGAGCTCATTGCCAGACCATCTGCTTCGCGTACAATCGGACATGGAACAATCTCAACTGGGAAATTCAAGTCCTCCACCATGCGCTGAATGACAGCAACCTGCTGTGCATCCTTCATCCCGAAGAAGGCTTGATCTGGCTGCACGAGGTGGAACAGCTTCGTAACAACGGTTGTCACACCGTCAAAGTGAACCGGTCGCGTAGCACCGCACAGCGGACTTGTAATGTCATCCACATGCACTTTGGTTTTGGTAGGTGAAGGATACATCATGTCTGGTGTTGGCATGAATACGATATCGGCACCATGCTTCTTCGCTACCGCCAGATCCCGCTCTTCGTCACGAGGGTACTTCTCATAATCTTCGTTCGGCCCGAACTGAATCGGATTGACGAATATACTTAGGACTACAATATCGCATTGACTGCGAGCCTTGCTTAACAAGCTCGCATGCCCATCATGTAAATACCCCATCGTCGGAACGAAGCCAATGGTTGGGTCTCCGTCCGGTCGTCTATGTTCAAGCTTCATGCGACGCAGCGCGTCTCTCAGCTCTTGTATGGAATGTACTGTGATCATGGTGTCTGCACCTTCCCACTTCCGTATAATTGTCCTGCTAATTCCTCATCTGCAGCGAATACATGCTCCTGGGCTGGGAATGTGCGCTGCTTCACTTCTTCTACATAAGAAGCAAACGCTTCACGAATGGTCGTTCCTACATCCGCATATGTTTTTACGAACCGCTTAGGACGATAGTCTGCATCATATCGCACGATATCATGGAATACGAGCACCTGCCCATCACATTTGACACCGGCTCCGATTCCGATTGTCGGAATCTCTAGCCGTTCTGAGATATAAGCAGCCACCTCATCCGTCACAAGTTCTAGTACAACACCGAAGGCTCCCGCCTCCTGCAGTGCTAGGGCATCTTCAAGCAATCGCTGTGCATCTTCCATCGTCTTGCCTTGGATTCGATATCCTCCAATTTGATGTACCGATTGCGGTGTCAAGCCGATATGTCCGAGTACCGGCACACCTGCCTGCACACAAGCCTTGACCATAGGTGCAATCTCCGCTCCGCCTTCCATTTTCACAGCTGTTGCGTGTCCTTCTTGCATAATGCGGCGAACCCCATTCAGCGTCTCAGCCACTGTGCTGTGATAAGTCATGAATGGCATATCAGTCACAATAAACGTGTTCGGCGCTCCCCGGCGCACTGCGCGGGAGTGGTATACCATATCATCGATCGTAACTGGCAATGTAGAATCATAGCCTAGCACGACATTGCCCAAGGAATCACCGACGAGGATAATATCGACGCCCGCTTCCTCTGCCAATCGAGCAGTAGGATAATCATAGGCTGTCACCATGGCAATGGGTTCGTTTTGTTTCTTCATCGTTTTCATTTTAACAATACTTAGCGGCTGCTTCGGTTTGTTCATTCTTTCTTCATCTCCTTCAACGTCTCTTTGGCGCATTTCAACACAATCTTCCATCGTCTCTCTTACCTGATAGCTGTTGCTGTGCGCATTTTTCTTAGTGTGTGCAAAACAAAAAACCTTTTAGCATTTCCACTAAAAGGGTCCATAAGAAAAAAAGAGGTCGCAAGCGGACGTCCTCCTGTCTCGGTCCCTTCGGCTCAGAGCAGAAACGTGCTACACGTTCGTCAAGGAATATGCACTTCTCTTCAATCTTCCTTGCTGTGTGTGGCCGGTGCGGTTCCGCGAGGATACCGCCAAGCCGACACTTATTATACCAGAGTTTATTCCTACTTACATCACGTAAAGTGTACATCCCCGGAAAAAATTTTCCGGTAACAACCATCCTCGCCCAGCACGATAAGCGCTCCGGAGTCATCAAGTCCCTGTGCAACCCCAGATACAATTCCGTTCGGGGTCGTCACCGACAGACTGCGTCCAATGGTTACGCTTTGCGCTTCCCATAGCGTACGGATCGGTGCAAATCCTTGCTCAACATACAGCTTGTATAGCTGCTCTAATTCAAATAAGCACTCTGCAAGCAGTGAAGCACGATCAATTTCCTTACCTGCTGCAATTTTGAGAGAGGTCGCAATAGCCTTTAATTCTTCTGGGTAGTCATGTTCATCCAAGTTCACGCTTATCCCAATTCCGGCGATGACATGAACGAGCCGTTCATCTTCAGCAGAGGATTCCGTTAGAATGCCGCATACTTTTTTATTTTCATGCAGGATATCATTGGGCCATTTGATGCCTAAGTCTACTTCTGTTACACGCTTCATGGCGCGGCATAACGCAACTGCAGCTAGCAGCGTCAGATGCGGCGTGAATTGAAGCGGAATTTGCGGGCGGAGAATCAGGCTCATCCATATTCCCTTGCCTGCGGGTGAGTGCCAGTTTTTCCCATGACGACCTCGACCTACTGTCTGCTCCTCTGCGATAATGACCGCACCGTCTTCCGCTCCTTGCCGTGCCCACGCAGCCGCTTCGTTCTGCGTCGACTCCGTACGGGCAATGATGCGAAGCTGATGCCCTAGCTTGTTCGTCTTCAGCTTCGTCAGCAGTGACATTTCGTCAAGCCGCGTTGGCATTTGAACGAGTCGATAGCCCAGTTTCGGCACAGCTTCGAATTCGTAGCCCTTCGAACGAAGACGGTTGATTTGCTTCCACACGGCGGTCCGTGATATATCAAGTCTCCGGCTAATCTCTTCACCGGATATAAACTCTCCTGGATGCTCTTTGAACCATGCTAGTAATTGGTCACTCATTGTTCATTCCACGCTTTCCTTACGTAGTCAAGCAGAGCCTCGCGCTCATTAGCAAGTTCCCCTAATGCTACGGAGAGCCATACCTGCTCCAAGCATTGGCGTAGCCATGGCCCTGCCATCCGTTCTGTGGCTTGCAATACATCCGAGCCCGTCAGGGCAATATCTCGCAAGCCCCGGACGGGAATGCCCTCCAGCCAAGCCTCGCCGTGCTGGAGGAACGGCTGCATTGCAGCCGCATACTCGCGCGCCGCCCCAACGCCCAGTAGGGCGCGGCGGCACGCGAGTGCATCGCGGAGACCTTGTTCGCCGACAGCGAACAGGGTCTCCGCGAAGGAGCGGCGCCACGCGTCCAAGGCGCCGCTATCTTCCCCGGCCGCGGCCAAGGCGGCAGTGCCGCCAGCCGCGAGCCGGGCGTCCGCGCGCAGGACGGCCAGCATGGCGTCCTGCTGCGCGCCCGAGCAGCGCAGCGCCTGCACAATGCGCTGCGCCTCCGCTTCGTCGACCTCATGCCCAAGCAGCAGCAGCGCCATGCGCTTCTCGGCCGTATCCACCTGGCCGAGCGCGCACAGCAGCGGCTGCCACACGGCAGCATCGGTCGACGCAAGTGCTCCCAGCGGCTCCTTCGTATGACCCAGGAGACCGCTGCGCACGAGCAGCCCCCATCCGCGCGCCGGATTCGGTCCTGCTGTAAGCTTCCACAGCTCGTCCCGCACGCGTTCCATCGCAACGAATGCGAGCGTCTCCCTATTGACCCGCAGCGCCTTCCAAGTCGACTTGGCGAACACGCCGCCAAGCAAAGACGCAAAGCGCACGCCCCGCATCATTCGCAGCGCATCCTCGCGGAAACGCTCCTCGGCTGTGCCGACACAACGGATGATGAGCCGTCTCAGATCGGCTTGTCCACCAAATGGATCATGAATGCACCCGTTCACATCCTTAGCCATCGCATTAATCGTGAAGTCCCGTCTTCTTAGATCCTCATCTAGATCATCAATAAATTCGACTTCCTCTGGCCGACGGTGCCCCTCATACGCTGCTTCCTTGCGAAAGGTGGTCACCTCATAGGTATTCTGCGGCATCACAACAGTTACCGTCCCATGCTGCAGCCCTGTTGGAATCACCTTTGGGAACAAAGCCACTACCTGTTCTGGGTGGGCGGATGTCGCGATATCCACATCATAGATCGGCCGCCCGATCAGCGGATCGCGGACACAGCCCCCAACCATATAAGCACTGAACCCCGCTTCCAGGAGACAGTTCATCACTTGTTCCGCTTCCTGGAACAGCGAGTTATCGGTCAAGCCGCCCCTGCTTCCATATTCATCGCCCATCATCAGGTCTCCTCCCATCAATACATACAAGAGCGCGCAACGGAGATGGCCATTGCGCGCATTCGACGTGTGGTGGTAATGGGTACGGTATACAGCAGATCACCCTCAGCACACCGGCTTCGGATCCAATGCTTCCTTCCCAAGCACACGATAATAAATTTGTTCATATTGCCACGTAATGAGATCGTTGCAGAATACATGTCGTGCCCGATGCAGACATGCCTCATGCATCTTCTGCGACAATTGCGAATCAGACAGCAGTCGAATCGCATAATTGGCCATCGCCGCTGTATCTCCTGTTGGCGCTAAAAAACCCGTCTCTCCATGGCTCACCAGCTCTGGTATGCCCCCCGCTTCGGAACCGATCGTAGGGACACCGCAAGCCATTGCTTCCAGGGCCACTAACCCGAAGCTCTCCTTCTCGGATGGGAGCAGCAGCACATCTGCCAGCGAAATCACCTGTGCGATTTCATCCTGCTTGCCGAGGAAATGTACGCGATCTTCCAGTCCTAACTCTCGGATGCGGCACTGAACCTTCGGCATGTCTGGCCCTTCTCCGACGAAGACGAGGCGTGACGGAACTTGCTCCTGAACCTGATTGAAAATATCCACCACATCACTCACCCGCTTAACAGGGCGGAAGTTCGAGATATGCATCAATATTTTCTCATTCGGATAGGCGAAGTCGGCACGGAATTGAGCAACTTCCCTTGGATAGTACACACGCTTATCAACAAAATTGTACGTAAGATCAATCGGACGTGTAATATCAAGCAATTCTCTTGTTTCTTTAATTAAATCATTCGATACAGCCGTAACCGCATCACTCTCATTAATGGCGAAGCGAATCATATCCTTGAGCGATTCGTCTTGAGCCAATACCGTTATATCGGTTCCATGCAGGGTAGTGACTACCTTCAGCCCTGGGTGGGCCATTTGCTTCGCCAAATAAGCGCATACCGCATGCGGAACCGCGTAATGAACATGCAGCAAGTCAAGCTGCTGCATATTTGCCACTTGTGCCATCTTGCTTGCCAGAGATAAATCGTAAGGAGGATAACGAAAGACATAATAATCGTTAACATCGACCTCGTGATAATGAATATTCTTCTGAAAGCTTGCACCTAAGCGAAACGGAATATTATGTGTAATAAAATGAACCTGATGTCCCCGCTCAGCCAATAGCTTGCCAAGCTCCGTCGCCACAACACCAGAGCCACCGAGCGACGGATAACACGTAATGCCGATTTTAAGACCTTCGTTCATAGCTGTCCCCCCCTTTTCGCCATTCCCTCACACGGATCACTATAAATGTTGTTCAAAAAGTCCGCTTTTGATCACGA
>NZ_MAIS01000162.1:0-4865 GCF_001680695.1 Paenibacillus sp. KS1
TTATTATATACAATCCTATAAAGAACAGGGGGAGGTTGTTTGATTAATAGGGACGTGTTAGTAAATTCAAAAAGGAGAGGTGAAGTATGAAATATGCAATTTCATTTATGTTAATAGTTTTTTTGACGATTTCCTTATCTAGTGTCAATTCTTTTGCATCCGTTTACAACTATGATGCGAATGGAAACATAACGCAAATCATGAATGATGAAACGGAAATCTCGTATGAGTCAGATCAGAACGGAGTTATGACGGGGAGAAGTGTCTCCAAGAAAGTGTACAATAGTGTAATTGCAAACGGGAATTTTAAAGAAGTAGATACCGCGGGGAATGCAAAGGGCTGGGAGCTTATGACCGTCAGTAATGTACCCTACAGTTCGAGTATTAAAAAAATCGACTCGAGAAATCATCAGCAAATCCAAGCTTCTAATATGACTGCTGGAAGCTTAATTGGCATAAAACAAACATTTGCTATTCCATATATTTATGATAAATACGTTGGTATGAAGAGCTCCTTGAAGATCGATCAATTGCAAAATGCCGAGGTAGTGATGGCTTTAGATTTTATAGATGATACGGGCAAGATTATTAAAAGGGTTACGAAAAAGAGCACGTTAACGGGCGATTTTTTTTACACAATGAGTGAGGGAATAGGTGGTGTTCCTTTTAATACAAAAAAGGCAGTCATTCAATTATTCATTCAAGCAACGGGAAATAATGCTGCTGGATCAATAACGATTAAAGGTGTTGATGTTACTTATGATTTCAATTACTACTTCAACATGCTGATGAATCATGATTTTCAAGGAGAAATCAACTTAACAGAAGTTGGGAGGATATTTGATTACTGGCAATATACTGGTGATGCAAATCGTTATAGTTTCTCAGAAAGTAGGTTTGAAAGAGGAAAAAGGAGACAAATTATATTTTTTAGCGGAATTGGTAGCAAAGAAATATACCTAACGCAAAATATATTGCTAGACGATTCAATGAACTTTCAATTAAGGGGGATATTGAAACGAACTTTATCTACAGTATCACATTTACGCATTTCGTTTTTTAATCAAGACGGTATTTTGTTGGGGACAAGTACTTCTTCATCTGATAGTCCTACGGATATTACCTTATCAAGCAGAGGGAGCATTCCGAAGGGTGCGGTTTATGCAACTATTTATGCAGGAGCGCGCTTTGAAAGTAGCAGTAATGGAAGTAACGGAATGGTTGAGATTGATGATGTAGCGTTTGAGTATAGTACAGAACCGCAGGCATTATGGAATTCATTGCTTGCCTTATTTGGTCATAATAGCGAAGTAGCATTAGGATGGAAAAAAGTAAATGACGGCGATCAGAAAGCAAGAGTCTTTGAAAAACATTATAGTGGCAGAGGGCAAAAAATAAACGCACAGACAGGGAGATGGGGAAGGTATGGAATCTCGCAAAATGTACAGATAGGCGATGTTACTAAAAAAAGCAAATTCTTATTAACCGGCGAGATTTCGGTTTTCCATAGTTCTAATGCTAGATTAGAAATTGTGGTCTCTCTTCCTTATAGTTCTGGTAAGATGGTGTTTAGCGAAGCTTATATACTAACTCCAGGTGAAAAGAAATCTATTCGCATTGAAGGGGAAAAAATGCTGGGTGTAGCAGAAGCGGAAATCTCTGCTAGCTTAGTCCCAATGAATTCTAACGAAACATGGAATTCAAGTATTGTAGTTCATTATTTACGGTTTAATCCTGATTATAAGCCTTCATGAACCAGAAAAACGAGACTTCCTTATCGCATAAGCACGGAATGATAATTGAATGGAGAGATTCCCTTGAGAAGATGGTTATTACAAATTCTCGTATGTATATTATTCATTACTAGTGTGCCCCTTGCGTCTGCGCAAGAAACTTTTTCATCTGAAATCTCGATTAATAAGACTGAACCAACGGTAACCTCCAGCGTGTATGCCCCTCAAGCGACCTTCACAGATATTGACTCAGATGAACTAATCACGATTACTTCTGTTACCGAAACCTTTAACGTAACCAGAGATTGGGTGATGAAGGAGTTATTCAAAGGCTACGAGCTTCATCAAATCTACCAAGGATTGAAGGCGAAGCAGCTAGGAAATGACTATGAACAATACATGAATCATACCTATCCGAAGCCTGCTCCAGATCCGCTTATCACTCATCAGGAACAAGTGCAGAGCGTATCAGAGACTGTATATAAGGTAAGTGTGACAGAGCAAGTATATGCCAAGAAGGAATATTCGGTAGTGGATTCGGTGTATGGAGTGCAGATGCTCTCTGACCGAGAGCCTTATGATAAAATCGCTTTGCGCAATAAACCGCTTCGATTGGATCAAGCCCCTTACTCCGTCGGAGCCGTTAGTGACCATATCTCGCCTGTGGACGGCTCCTTGCGCGTGGAAGTAACGGATTTGGTTATGCCGGGACCGAACGGCTTGGACTTTGCACTGCGGAGAATTTATGACAGTTCCTTGGCAAAAGACGATATTTATGTGAATGAGTATGGGAGAAATAGAACGCAGGAAACCAAGGAAGAAGAGAGATTCCGTCTTGGCAAGGGGTGGGTCTGGGATGTTTCATACATTAAAACGATAAATGATCATGATTACATCTATATTTCAGGTGCTGGTACCTATGCATTGGAGAATGACCGATTAATCGGGTATCCCCTTGGGGATTTAGACTTTCAAAAATCGAACAGATTATTGCAATCCGATGAGAGGGCTTCTTATGAGCTTCTTAATAAAACGACGGGAATCAAACAATATTTTAATCATATTGGCGAACTCATCTTAATCGAGGACAAGGACAGCAACTGGATTCAATTCTCGTATAAATATCAATCCGATCTGGGAAGAATTCTATATAGGATCCAAAGCCGGACCAGTGATCACCGTAATATGAACGAAATGAATATTTTCTATAACGCAGATAATACGATTACCATTCAAACTGGAGATCGAAGAGTGATTTATAAGAAGGAAAGAGTTAGTAAAATAAAGAACGATTATCTGCATAGGGAGCAAGATATCTTAACGGAAGTAATTGATCCACTTGGTCGCTCGACGAAGTATGACTATGGCGTATGGAACATCCTGCAATTTAATTTGGTCAGATCTTATGAAAATCTCCCTAAATATTCGAATGAACGTAGAATATACTGGGGAGAGAACGAGATGATTGCGCTTGGTGTCATTGAACATCCGACCAAGGCTATCACGGAATTTGGATTCGAAGGCACGATTGAGCGAAAGATCGGTGACTTTGCAGTAGAGAATGCGGTTCGCTATAAATCCCGCAGGAATTATTATAGCTCGCCGAGATATACCAGGAAAAATGAGTTGACTCTAAGATACACAAGGGATATGAATAACGAGCTAGATAGAGATGGGATTGGGGATGGCGGAAAGTACATCGAGCAGAATTTCGAATTTTCTGTAGACGTGTACGATAAATTCAAAACGACGACCTATACGTACGAAAAGCAATTTGTAGCGTACGATGCGCCTTCGGCAATTTATAACACAAAAACGGAAGTTCGAGATGAAAAGACAAATAACCGTCAGGTGTTCCGTTATGAATTTGATAGAGAACGAAAAAATCCGAATCCAACCCGTATCGAGGAGACACATTATCGAGGGGGTTACGCATCTGCCCCTCGCGTTACGACGCGGGAGTATGATTACTGGGGGCAATTGACCTCGGAAACGAATCCGCTCGGTTTCACAAGCCGTTATGAGTACACCGACGTATTGCCTAACAAGCTCTTCGTCATGACGAAGAGCAGCGTACCGATAGACAGGTATATGACCTTACTCTCTGAATACGAGTACGAGACAGTTCGCGGAAAGTTAAAGCAGGCCGTCTCCAAAGACGGCAGTGGAAACATCGTTCAGCAGTTGAATTATGAGTATGATGATGTGGGAAACCCGGTCAAGATTCGGATTAAGGGAGATACGGATGACACTGTCATCTACCAAGAATTCAGCCCTAAGTTCAAAAGTATGTATCTAAGTGGACAGATTGTTGGAGTAAAGAACGTAGAGGGCAGAAGTGAACTCGTGGAAAGCCACATGGAATATATTCCGGAAAGCGGGCTTCCGACAAAATATACAGACGGTAATGGCAACACTACTTCTTTTACTTATGACAAACTGGGAAGAATTACGGCTGAAATCAATCCAGATGGAACAAAGACGACAGTCGTTTACGATGATCAGGCTAATAAGATGTTCATTACCGATCCGATCGGACTGCAAATCGAGAAGCATTTCGATCCGCTCGGCAATCTGATTGCCGAAACCAATGGACGAGGCATTGCCCAGCACACATATGACGAGAACGGCCGGCTTGTCCGTAAAGGGAATTTTAACGGAACGGAGATTCAATACGAATATGATGCCTGGAATAGGGTCATAAAGGAAAATTTCCTTCATGGCGCGAATCGCATTGTATATGACGATGTAGTCAACACGAAAACGACCTTTGATGGGGCGAATAATGGTATTCGTGAAACGTACGACAAGATGAATCGGCTCATCATGAAAGAAGAAATTAAGCCATCAGGTCAACAGCTTCTATTGAATCGCTACGAATATGACTATGCAGGAAACGTTAGGTTTGTATACGATGGCAACGGTAATATGACAGTTTATATATATGACGTATTGGGGCGTGTAATCGCTGTTCAGGATGCTGGAGGGATGACGACTAGCTATCGGTATAATTTGTCGGGGGATTTAGTCGAAATCAGGTTTCCGGACGGAAATACAGTACAGAAGCGGTATGATAACATCGGGCGCTTGCTAGAGCAAACTGATCCGAACAAGCAAAGTAAACGCTTCTAT
>NZ_MAIS01000166.1:0-4410 GCF_001680695.1 Paenibacillus sp. KS1
CTCGGTGCTGAAAACCGACCTTTTTGAACATGCACTTATAGATTCAACGCATGACCATCAACAGCAAGCATTGCCTCGCCCATAATCTCGCTTAAAGAAGGATGGGGATGAATAACTTCGCCTACTTCCCATGGTGTTGCATCAAGCCATTGTGCAACTGCTGCCTCGCCAATCAGTTCCGTAGCATGAGGCCCGACAATGTGAACCCCAAGTAAATCATTGGTATCCGCATTTGCAATTATTTTCACGAATCCTGCCGTATCACCCTGCACAATTGCCTTGCCTATTGCTTGGAACGGAACTTTGCTCGTCTTAATCGAATACCCCGCTTCAACTGCTTCCTTCTCTGTCCAACCGATGGATGCCGTTTCTGGCGCTGTATAGATGCAGCGAGGTATACGACGGGAATCGATTCCCGTCTCTGCCTCGCCACATATGTGACGCACTGCAAGAATTCCTTCTGCAGATGCAGCATGAGCAAGTTGTAATCCCCCAACAACATCGCCAATCGCATATATATGAGACTCATTTGTTTGCATAAATTCATTAACAATAATTCGACCATTGCCGTATTCAATGCCCGCATTTTCCAGCCCAATGTTCTCAATATTGGCCTGTCTTCCTATACATACGAGCAGCTTGTCTGCATTTATGTCTATCGCTTGTCCGTTCGAGGTAATCTCGAGCTTCACTTCTCCTGTGTCTGGATCTATCTGAACCTTCTCCGGTTCAACAATTGCTTGTGTATGTATTCGCGCACCACGCTTCGCCAATTGACGCTGAAGTTCGGTTGAGACGTCCTTATCTTCCTGCGGAACGAGATGAGCAGCAGACTCAATGACATTCACTTCAACACCGAAGTCTGTCAGCATGGAAGCCCATTCTACCCCAATGACTCCGCCCCCTAGAATCGCCACTCGCTTCGGCAGCTCTGTCCATTCTAGCGCCTCATCCGTCGTAACAACAGAAGGATGATCTACTGGAAGTCCCGGCAATATGCGCGGGCGTGATCCTGTTGCAATGATGACATGGTTCGGTACGATTGTAATCGCTTCTCCCTCATCACATTCTACGGCGACTGAGCCGCTTCTCGGTGAAAAGATGGAAGGGCCCATAATCCGTCCCACTCCATGAATGACTTCAATTTTGTGCTTCTTCATCAGAAATTGCACACCTTTATGAAGCTGGTCTACAACCTTCTGCTTGCGGGCCTGAACCCGATCAAAGCGCAGCTTCCGTCCCTCAATCTCGATGCCAAAGGATGCGGCTTCTCCTGTCTGACGGTATATTTCAGCACTCCGAAGCAGAGCCTTGCTTGGGATGCATCCTCGATGCAAGCATGTTCCCCCTAGCTTCTCACGCTCAATGACAGCGACTGACTTGCCAGCCTGGGCTGCTGCAATTGCAGCGATATAACCTCCAGTTCCTCCACCCAGAATCGCAACATCTACTTGTTTCGTCATGCAAGCAACTCTCCTTTCGTGTTCATTTCCGATGGTTCTATTGTACTCCCTTTTCTTTGCGCAGCAAACATGACAACTGTCATTCTATTGGTTCTAAAGGAGAGGAAACATTAGACAAGTATGCGCAATCAAGGTAATATGAAGCTAACTTACATGACGTGAGCAGGTGAAGATCATAATGAAGCAAACACATGTTATCACTCGATTTATTGCGGTTCTGCTTCTGGTTATTCCAGGCGTAACCGCGACAAGCGGATTTCTGCTTATGAAAAATGCTGTGTTCGATTATGTGGTCGACCATGGCAATGATAAGCTGTCTGCTCCCGCATTCCAATGGCTGCCCTTCACCGCTGGTCTGCTTCTGTTCATTATTGGCGTGGGTTTCATAGGGGGATGGATATTTTATCGCGACCGCAAGCGCAACTACGTAGCGGCACGTTTCCGTCCAAAAAAAAGCCCCAAGCCACCATCCTTCCGTCCTAGTGCGGATGGCTCAGTAGAAGGCAAAGAGTAAGTCTCGTTAAGAACTGTTGCTGGCGCACCATTAGGAGTAACACTTCTGGTCAAAGAACGAATGATATTGTTCTATACTGCATTTATTACCAATTTACGCCCGCATCTCGATTTAGATGAACGAAATTCCAAGAAGAAGGGCCTCTATGATCACAAATGTTGTGATCATTAGAGGCCCTTCTTATTTGTATTTATTCTTCTTTCTTCGCCAGCTTCTCCTTCAGACGAGCCAGCTCTTGATCAACCAAGTCGCGAGCATTATTCGAACGTGCTGACCCTGTTGACTGCGGAGCCTGCATAACCTGATTTTCAGGTGTCTCATCTGAATGCACTTCATGTCTGGATGGTACTGAGGTTGTCACGTCATCAACAACCAGCTCTTTGTTCAGGATGTCATCGTAGTTTGGTATAGAAGTGATTTCAGGCTCATTACCAACTGATTCATCCTGCGCAGAAGGAGCATAATGTTCGTCTGCCATCTCTCGCCTCATTCGTTCTGGGATGGTAATCACATTACGAGTTCGGCTTATTTTTTCGTAAAATAGACGCTTATCTTTCTTGAACAGATGCAGCATGAGGTGCAGGAAGAGTAAACCGTTGAAACCAAGCCACGCAATCACTACCAATATCATAACCAGCGAATCCATAGCCTCGTTGAACTTCAATACATAGCCAAGTACGTAATTGATGCCACCCACACCGAAATACAATATACCGTATCGCTTCAGCAAACCGACAAATGTAATTCTGCAAAGGGAACCCTCTGTATCGTCCTGAACCAAGTGGATACGTGTTACCCATTTGCCGAAGGTTTTCCCATCCGTAAACGTTGGTATGAGTATAAAATAAACGAAAACACCTGCTGCCAAATACAAGAAATTGAATTCACTCAGCTCGAAATTGCTATAGTTGTCTCCATATGCAATCGTACGGTATACAATGTATATGCAACCCATGATAATCGATAGCAATGTCATATCCAGCCACACCGCGATTCCTCTGCGGATGAATCCAACAGGCCTCTTGCTCAGATCTACATGATCATCCAGCTGGTGTGAACGCGGCAGGAAGTATGTAAATACTGGTGCCAGTAAAAATCCGATACAGCCCCCTGCAGTATTCAAAATCAAGTCATCTACATCAAACAACCGATATGGACAATCGTAGAACCCATACAAGCCTGTTCGTTGCGTAATCTCAAAAAATAATGAGACAAGAAATGCAATAACCGTCGTCTGCAAGAACGATCGTTGGAAATAGTAGCGCATATATACGCCAAGCGGCAGCGTCAATACCACATTGAATGCGGCCTGGAAAAAGGCTCTTTCCTTCAGCAGCTGTACATAGGTCGTTGGATGCGACCATTCAACATTAGACTCCTTCATAATATCGCGAACGAATTGGAATGGGCGCAGCTGCTCAAATACTGCACCTGCCCGATCCACACAATTGTGCACATTTTGCGGCAGCGGCAATATCACCAAATAATAAGCAGAAATAAAATAGAGCAGCATGGAATAAAGCACCAAAGCGCGAACCTTATTGACATACCCGTATTTGCGATATTGCACGATTAAAAAAGGAAGCGTCAAGAGTAATGCCGCTATCGGGAACGTAAGAAAAGCAAATTTAATTGGAAATAGATACGCGTTCATCTGTAACCCTCTTTATCACTGTAGTCGCATTCGTAACTTTATCGATTAGACGATCAAAAGTCAACGAAATACACTGTATTTGCCACATTACATTTTTGTAAGCCAGTATTCTGGATGATTTACTGCCAGATTAGGCCGAACTGTTGGAACCTTTCCCCCTCATCCTGATTACAATAATCATGATAAAATACCGCGTCACCAAGGAGAATGAGAATGAGCATGACCGATGAAGATGACAATAAACGACTGATACTTCTCATTGTGGTCATAGTTCTGTTCGTTGCCTATGCGTTTGGGATCATTCAAGGAACGGGGGCAGTACCGGCAGAGACAATTGGAGAGTAATCTGACAAGAGGGTGAGTGGCTGTGTCCTTTTCAAAAAATAATAATAAAAAATCAAGTGGAAATGGAAACGGAAACTCTAAAAATAATAATAAGAAAAAAGCCAACTGCCCTAAACTAAGCATCGACCAAATTGCAGTTATCGCTGCATTATTAACCAATTCCCTGCAAGTTCAATCTGTTCTTGTTGATCGCGATCAAGCAGTTGAGGTATTGCTGGTGGGCTCTCTTCGCAAGAAAACCCAAATGGATAACCTACTAAATCAAATAAGCGAGCTGTCTGTTGGTGATTTCCTAGAAAGTTTAAAACGATTTGGTGAATAGGGTTGTATTTCGCATTCGTAAACGTGGACAAGTTCGGGGGTTAAAGGAATGGATGTTGCCTTTACTCGATCTGTAACAATAAGAGAAGAGGGTTAGAGAAAATAATTCTCTA
>NZ_MAIS01000110.1:0-18174 GCF_001680695.1 Paenibacillus sp. KS1
GGGTATGGGGGAGGCGCTCGCCAACCCGCATCTCTTCGGTTTAGGACATCGAAGAATTACGATTTCCACCATCGGCTTGTTGCCGGGAATCGATAGGTTGACTAGAGAGTTTCGTTTCAGCATGTATCCAGCCAATGATTCATACGGTCCGCCGAATCTATCCGGCAAGATGGGCAGTTCAACATCCGTGACCTTCGGGAACACGCTCGGTGGTGATTCCACCAACGTTTTAGCTGCTACAAATGTATCGGCAAGCGGGATGAGTGACGGGGGTCAGGGTGGACCCACCGGAAGAGATATTTTGCTGACTGTTGTGGTGGAGGAGAAATCTTTTGATAAAGCCATGAGAATTATTGAAGACGAGGGCGGTAAGGTGTAAAGGTGAACGTCAAATATGCCCCACTAGCGGCCAGGCTGGGGCCAGTGTATGATCAAGTAGTTTCGTTCAGTCGGCAGAAGAGTGCACCAATGGATAAAAGATGGACAACGAATTCGCGTCCATGGAACAGAAGAGTATATCGAAATTTGTAATAGTTGAAAAAGCCCCCTAGAACAACTACAAGACTGCCTAACCATGGCAATCTTTATTTTTTGAGAAATTTGAATATATTGGAGATATATTCCACTGATATAATGATGAACAAGAAGATATAGAAACAGGTGAAATGCATATGAGCTATAAGGAGTCCGTACAAAGGGCGATTGACTATTCGTCACAAATGAATAATTACGATTGATGATAACGCGGCTGCTGATTTGTATCAGCAGCCGTTGTTGCAATCATACTCTTATAAATATAAGCCGCAGTCAGGTATTTCGGGAAAGAGATCGCTTGCTATACCGCTTCGCCTTGGACTTGGACGGAGGGATACGCTTCAAGGCGCTGGCGTAACTTAGCACTTTGCGGGCGATGCTCTTGTCGGCTAAGTGCCGGAATATATAAGGGTCGGGATTCGTATTCAGCTCGATGATCCAAGGGCGCAGTTGGTTGTCTAAGCCAATATCCGCGCCGACCATGTTGAGTCCGGGATACGTGCGGCTGAGAGCTTTGGCTGCGTCATACCCAGCTTTGGAAAGGGTCTTCTCCATTTTGGACAGTTTCTCTCCAGAAACAAAAGGCTTCAGCAACGTCCGAACTTCCGTCGGTTTGCCGCCGCTATGGTAATTCGTCACGATCTTCCTCGGGTGAGCGACCCGACCGATCATGCCGGTCATCTCCCAAGCGTGCTTGTGATTGCGCTGGACCATAACGCGGATATCGAACCGGCGGCCCTTGTACTTCAAGAGATGGATTCCTTTCTGAACCAAATAAGGACGTTTACGTTTGGTGCGAACGATAGACCGATACATGGAAGGGAACGAATCGAACACGCGTTTCTTTTCTTTCTCTTGATACGAATAGGAGTCGTTGCCTTGTTCTACGCGCATGACTCCTTTGCCGTAAGTGCCCGCTTCCGGTTTGATGTAAACCATGGAATAGCGGCGAAGCATCTCTCCAAGTGACTTTTCGTTCATTCTGCGGGTTTCAGGCACCCGCATGCGGACTTTCGGGTCTTTCAAAATGGCCTTTGTTTTCAGCCATTTGCTTAAAACGTTCTTTCGAACGGATGTTTTCAAGCTTCGACACCTCCTGCCATGTAATATATGCTGACTCTATCTCCCTACGATTCAGGCATATGTGGAGATGGAGATGAAATTTGGGCATAAACGAAAGCTGGCTTATCCGGCTACTTTGCGCTTCGGGCGTAACTCTTTCTTTTGTGAAAAGACAGCGATCGGTAGCGCTTGGCCAGCTTGCCGACGGCAGATTCCGATAGAGCGGATGGGCTGGTCGATAGACTTTTGTTAAGCGCGCTTTTGAGTCGAACTTTCCCGGGGCCAACGGAATAGACGTAATTTCCGAACGTTTCATATTCAGAAAATCCGAACTGCTTTTTTCGGTTGACGCTTTTCAGAATGGCTTTAAACCACTTGGTTCCATGCCTCGCTTCGATTTTGTTCTTGAGCGACCGCAGTTTCGTTTTGTCGAACAACATGTAGTGCGTCACGAAAGAACGGGGACGTGGGGCTTTTGTTCCTAGTAACTTGCGATAGGTGACGAAATATTCAGGCTGGCTCCAGTTACGGCAATAGAACAGTTGCTTGCCGTCGGCGTAGAACCGGTGCGGCCGAATCAACACGGTATCGGCGTCGATAACCAAGAAATGCCTCTCTTTCGCAACGGAACTGCTACCGAGCTTCAGCAGCTGCTGGTATAACCAACCGGATCTCTCCCATCTCTTGGAACGATACGCGATCTGTTTTTTTTGCAGGGGGAGAACCGTATTTTCATGAATGAAGGTACAGCCTTTGAGATGGCAGACTGCTTTGATTTTAGGGCTGTTCGGCGCTACAACGAAAATCTGGCCGATGGGATGCCGCACGTATTTCCTTACACCGTCGATCACATGGGGAAGCGTGTCTAAATCTTTGTCGATAGCCGGAATGACAACATCAATTTTGATATCAGAGTTCGAGGCCAATGAGAATCCGCTCCTTTTCATTGTCGGTAATCATCAGAATATGCTTCGCTGATCGTTTTGGATTGGGACTGCCGCCCCCTTATGAGAGCAGCTACATAACTCGGGGAAGCAACTCGGTAGCGAGGAAGCAGAGTCAGCAGACAACCCTGCACTGGCTAACTGAACAGCGCATCCAGCGACTATCTCGCTTTAAGACGAGGTAATATCAGTGGCCATTTCTACTAATATGTGGAAATAGATTGGTGGAGATGATATGATATCCGGGAATCAAGGGATCAAATGGGGGAATACATGTGTGGAAATATATTATTAACCGTACATTGCAATCCATCTTCGTATTGTTTGTGGTTTCTTCCATATCTTTTGTTCTCATGCATTCCATGCCAGGGAATCCTTGGGCGGGCTTTGGAATGACGGAAGAGCAGCATAAATGGGTAGAAGAGCAAAAGCATCTTCACGGACTCGATCTACCAATATATTTGCAATATATCCATTGGCTCAAAGGTCTCACAAATGGTTATTTGGGACTGGATTATCAGTTTAATCCGATTGATAGCTACTTATGGGTATATGCACAAAACAGCTTTATCCTTCTGGGGACGGCCTGGGTCATTACGTTGATGATCGCTATACCATGGGGGATACATAACAGTATTAAGCCGTATGGTATATCAGACTGGCTGGCTATGTTATTTGGGTTCATCGGATTTATCGTACCCGCCTTTGTACTGGGTTACTGGCTACAGCAGATTTTTGCCATGAACTTGCTGTGGTTGCCGCCCAGCAGCATGCATACGCCTACGGAAGAAGGCAATATCCTTGACTTAATTCAGCATATGATACTTCCCGTATCGACGGTAATCTTAGGTATGCTAGCCTATTATTTAAAGTTCATTCGAAACGGAATGTTAGAAGTTTTGGACTCCCGATACCTGTTGACTGCCAGAGCCAAAGGAGTATCCGATAGAGGTGTAATATACCGTCACGCATTGAAAAATGCCCTGATCCCAATTATTACGTTAATTGCGCTCGATATTCCCGCACTTATAGGCGGATTAGCTATTGTTGAAAATGTATTTAATTAGTACGGACTGGGCCTCTTGATGCTGCACTCCGCCTTAAAGCGGGATTTTCCGGTTTTGATTGCAATCATTCTGGTTTTGTCTGCTTTTATCATCGTGGCCAATTGGTTGGCGGATGTGCTCTATTCGGTGGTTGACCCGCGTGTTCGGAGGACTGGAAATAAATAAGAGACACCAAATTTCTTTCATCAACATATGGACCATGCAGAGACTCCTTTCTTTGCAACGAGTTTTTATTTGAATTTTTCAAAAAAGATTTTTAATGCGACCGTATGATTTTCATCATTCTAAACGTCTTACATAAGGAAAACAGGAAGGGATTGAAGCTATGTCCGAATCTTGCGATCCGATTGTTGAAGAGACTCGAGCATTACATAAGAAATTCGAGGAGTTGATCGAGCCACATCGCCAATCACTTTGGAGATATTGCCGTTATGTAACGGGTTCTCCCTGGGATGGAGAAGATCTATTTCAAGATACATTATTGAAAGCTTTTGCGACAATGGCCCAAATCTGGCACCCTCTCGCAGTGAAATCTTACTTGTTCCGTATTGCTACTAATACGAGAATTGATGGGCTTCGGAAGAAAAAGATTTCAATGGATACATATGTAGAACTGGACTCCAATGATATTCCCGAAGAAACGGTTGATCCATTGGAAGTGATTGAGGCGCTAGAAGTATTAGTTCAGTATCTACCGCAAAGGCAAATCGCTGTGTTCTTGCTCATGGAAGTATACGGTTTTACTGCTCCCGACGTAGCCGGAATGGTACGAATGAGTGAAGGTTCGGTCTATGCAGCTCTTAACCGTGCGAGGACGAATATCCGCAAGCATCGCAACATGCTACCGGAGCAAATTCATCAAGAGAAGGTAGAAGAATCGAATGGTATGCTTCTCGATACCTTACTTCAGGCATTGAGAGACGGCGATGTGGACAGAATTCTCGGAATGTTTGAAGAAAGTATTCATAATGATGCAAAACCCGGATTTCAGGAATATTCGAAGAGAGATATGCTAAATGGTTCTTTCAAACACATAGGGCCGGTTTTGCATGTTTCGTTGGAGCTTTTGTGGGGTCGGAAAGTATTTGTAGTATTGGCTGAAACGGAGCTTGGGCTTGTTCTTCACGATATTGGTGAATATGAATTCGAGGACAATCGGATTGTGTATCATCGAGGTTATTATTTCTGTAAAGAGATGTTGCTCGAAGCAGGGAAAGCACTTAACGTCCCGGTTCAGCTACAGAAAGACCCAAATCTAGATTGGCGTGAGAAGAATTAATTTTGGCTCAAAACAAGGAGGAAAACAAAAATGATTAGCCCTGTAGAAAACAAGAATCCCATTCGGAGTCAGATAAGTTCTGTAATTCTTTGGTCCAGAAATCTTGAAAAGTCAGCAGAGCAATACAGCAAACTGTTTAACCTCTCGAACGAACAGCAGGAGCGTTTCGATCATTTGCATATCCTGCATCTGCCGAACGGAATGGACATTATGATCGATTCCAATGGAATGGATAATATTCCAGTTCCAGATAAAGGTTCGCCGCTTTGCTTTGTACCCGCTGAGGATATAGATGAAGCGGCCGCTTTAATTGAAAGCTTGGGATTCCAAATCATTTATGGTGGGATTATGCGAAATGAGTATGTATCTTTTTTCAATATGCGTGATGATGATTTCAACGTAATTACGGTATGCCAAAACCATAATTGATAAAGGATTAAGGGAAGGCTGCCAAAAAGTCGTCCATATGGACGTTTGAGGCAGCCTTTTTTCGTTTTATCTTTGCTATGATGTGCAGGATTTTAATGGATCGTAATAGAAGTCAGTTGACGAAATCGGCAATTAAAAATATCCGAAAACTTTTTTATAGATTAAGTTCAAATCGAGCGACTGATTGGCATCTATATGATAGGGCGAAGAGACGCGAGGAGGAAAACTTGACATTCTCAGCGGAAAATGGAGTACGTGCAGCTACCAAGGCTGGATCATTCGGGATGATGTCCTGCGATCGGGATCAGTCTCTGGTGGAGCGTGCGCAGCAAGGGGATACCGAGGCGTTTGGTGCGTTGATCGAGCAACATCGAGGTAAAGCGCGCAGCTTAGCGGAACGGCTGACAAGGGATCCCCACATGGCCGACGATGTTGTACAGGATGCGCTTATACGCGCGTTTATGCATATGGGTACACTCGTCGATACCAGCCGTTTTCTTCCTTGGTTTTATCGTATTGTGCGAAATCAAGCGAACATGCGATTGCGACGGGGCGGTCCTCACCGGAATGAACGGCCATTCGTTTCCATCACCTCCTCGGGAACAAACGGTTCACAGGTTGACTGGGATGACCTGGACAGCATTCTCCATCATCTAGCACGTACGGCGACGGATGCAGCGATGAGAGAGCAGGACCCTGCGGAGCACCTATTGCGCAAGGAGATATACGAAACGATTCATACGTTGCTGCATTGTTTGAGTAGAAAAGAGCGAGATATATTCGAGGCTCCGTAAGGAGCATATTCGCGTCTCTTTAGGCCTTTTACCTGAGAAGAAGGGAGGGAATGGATTGTCCAAACCAAACATACTTGAGCTACGGTCATGGCAAGCAGAGCCACTAGTCATGTCGACGTTCGTAAACAGCATTGGGCGGATGCTTGCTTCAGTAGGCGACAGGTGGGATGCCGCAGAACTCATGGGATTGTCTACGTTCGCATTCCGCATGAAGATCTCGGATAAAACAACGTTCGCCGACGGAATCTGCGTGTTTGACTGGAGAGCCATGCTGCTTGAGCTGATGAGAGAAATCGGCTACGAAGTATCGATACTATGCGGTCGACTGTCGGATTCGCCCACCCCGCTGCTCGGGGCGGTGGAACGATTCCCAGTCGTGCACCCGATCGAGGAGGCAGTGCTTCCGTTCATTCGCAGACACATCGACGCCGGGAAGCCGGTTCTGTACTTTGATACGCTTGTTACCAGGCTATTTGTTCATGAATGGTCGGTTATCTATGGATATGATGACCAGGGAAGAGTCGTTCATCTCACCGATCCGGCTCGGCCAGAAGGCAAAACACTGTCGTATGACGATGTAATCAATAATCCCATCCGGTTTTTAGCTGGTTTCAGCAGTAAGCCGGAACAAATAGCAGTAGAAACTGCACGGTTAACTAGGGAGATAGTAGCCCGTGAGCAAGCACAACGAACGATACAGTTCGCAATCGACTATGCAAAGTATGGTTGTGCATATCGCCCACGAACTACGTACTTGAATTACACGTACGGAATGGCGGCATATGATCGCTGGATTGGCCATCTGCGAAACCCTCATGTTGCGCCGAACCATTACGGGATGGGACAGCTTTCCGCAGTTTATGCCGAAGCGAAGCGGTATGCGGGACTTTACCTGCGTGGCATACCTCTTGAAGGAGAGGCGAAGCGGCTGGCGATGCTGGCGTCAGAAGCCTATGAGCAGGCCGCAGACGAGATGACTGAACTTTGTAAGCTTGTTCCGTTCATCCGAACGTCGGAGATTCTATCTCCGGACATGCGTGAAGTTTGCGCGTTGCAGTTGGAGAAAGCCAAGGCCTTCGAATGCGCCGCGGTTGATTATCTAGAGAAAATGCTTGCCGTAAAGGCTGGGGAAGAGGGAAGTGGACAATGAAAGAGTTGCGGTTTATGACGGAGTTTCAACATTTGCAAAGAGTAATAGATGCTAAGGAGTCATTCGAACGGGCCAATCCTGGTGTAACAATCATCATCGAGCAATCGACCGATCATTTTGAATCAAAGAACGCCTATGAATCCGAGGAGGCACCGGATATCATTGAGTCGGGCGGGTGGTCGTTGTTTAACAATAAAGACATGTTCGTAGATTTAAATCCCTATGTCGCAGAAGTCGACGGACTCGAAGAGGATCTATACCAAGGGCCAATGAGGGTTGCACGACACAACGGCATGCTGCCAGGACTTCCAGTAGATGTAAGCATACCGCTTTTTGTCTATAATAAAGAACTGTTTGACCGTGCCGGACTGGCTTATCCGACCGAGGATATGACATGGGACGATTTTATCGAGCTGGGAAAAAAGTTGACGATCCGCAATGAGCATGGCGTTGCTTCACAGTTTGGCTTTGGCATCGCCGTAGATATCGAGTATTATGAGCCGTTTATATTTCGGAATGGTGGAAGCTATCTGTCTCCGAACGGCTCTACCGCTAGGGGATTTGTCGACAGTCCGGCGACCATCGAAGCGTTCCGTAAGCTAATTGACGCCTATCGTGTACACGAGATTATTCGGAAGCCGGGAGAGCCTTCCGAAGCAGGTCAGCTTCATGAGGGTTTTGCGATGATCTTCGGATTTATGTGGTTTACTGGCGATTTGATCTACCACAAGATCGACGAAAAGTTCGGGGTGGTTGGTCTGCCGAAAATGCAGGAGAACGTTCAATCGAACATGATCTACATGGGCGCGGCCGGTGTTACATCGAAGTCGAAGAACCCTCGACTAGCCTGGAAGTTTCTACACCATTATCTCATTGAGCAGCATTCTTGGCCGCTTCCTATCACACACTCTCAGGCGAAAGAGCGAGGTTTAACCGAACACCGCCTTTGGTCGCGTTACATGGAGGAGCTCGACTATGTACAACCAAGCGGCTATTACCTGAATGAGAAGTGGAACGCGTCCCGTCAGCTCATTAACGAAGACATCCACAGCATGATTCTCGATGGTGCCGATGTGTCCCAAACGCTGCGCTCATGGACGAGGTTCGCATGAACACGTCTATTTCATGTAACGGGAAATGTATCCACTTAAAGGCTTCAAGAAATAAAATGCATTCCTAACATACATTAGTGAAAAAAATGTCCTAGAGCGTGTTTGCAAACCGGTACATCCGACATTCTAGGGTCTCTCTTTCCTTTCCCCGACGAATTGGTGCAGAACCTACAGCTCTTAACCTCGTATACTTCTGCGCCACATCCAAGAAGAACATTCTGTGCCTTATAGTTTGCAAACCGCGTGATGGCAGATGAGCCACGGTTTACCCATCAAGTTGAACTCCATACAGGCGTACTTCAAATAGAATGCAGTCAATTGTTAACTCAGTTTTTTAGGCAATTACGAGAAAAAATAAATAATTTGAAAAAGTGTAGGGTTTGGACTAATTCGAGCGTCTATTTATGTAGGGAAAGGAGGAGGGATTCTTTCAAGATGAACAAATCATTAGACAAGTGCTAGCTGGGGATCAAGCAGCATTCAAACACATTGTCGATTGATATCAAACTTATATTTTTCAAATGAGCATCTTTAGATTTACTCTTTGTGTCTGCATTAAGGGGATTATAAGCGCCCGTAAGAGAAAGTTGGTGCTACAATGTACATATTTTGGAAAATGGGAGCCAGAAATTTCATAGCCCAGATACGGCAAACGCTACTCACCGTATGTATAGGGTCTATCGGTGTCGTTCTGATTTTTTCTTGTTATTTTGTCATTTCTTCTATTACACATAACAAATTACAATGGGAAGAAAAACACTTTGGTGTAATTGGTACAGAGATTTATCCGCGTGTCGGACTTGAGTTGACCGAGGCTCAGATTGGAAAAGTTAAGACGAAACTTAAAACCAGAAATATTACCAGTCTTCCCTACATGTCTCAGGTCGTTTCCGTGCACAGCGGGAATAATGATGAAGCTAGGGAAGATAGCATCGTTGCGATAGGATTTGATTTTCAAAATGCTCGGGAATTGGAACCGAAGCAATCGCTGTGGTCTACTGAAATCCTGACAACAGAAGAAGCGATTGTATCGGTTCCACTGGCACGGCGGTTGGGACTTGGTGTCGGTGAAACAATGGTAATCTCGTTTGCTGGGCAAGAAGTGCCTTTAACGATTCGGAATATAGTAGAGGAACGCGGATTAACAGGTTTTCGCGGAACAGTGCGGGCACAAGGGACAGTTATTCTCTCGGATACGCTTGCGCATCAGAAATTCGGCGTTCCAGAAGCAAGCGCACACAGTATCTTACTGGCGACGGACAATATGTATTCATCATTACCAGGAAATTCCTTCTTTACGGATCTCACGGAGAGAGCAATCAAAAAAGAAGCGCTATCTCATATGTCGATGGTGGAGAGTATTTTCACGCCTCCATTTTTGTTTTTTGTCGCGGTTTCATTGTTCGCTGGAATTCTGCTGTTGGCGCAGTTGTTTAATATTCTGAAAGAAAGGCGCAAATATTATCTTGGCGTGCTCCAATCGCTTGGACTCAGTAACCGCAACTGCTTTGTCATCTACTTGAGTGAGTGTACGTTGCTGTGTGCGGTCATTACCATCTCGGGAGTTGTTCTCGGGAATGTACTCGGTTTCGGATTGCTGTCTGTGAATGTATTTTTTATCGAACAGTTATTGGAACGGTATTCCGCTTACGCCTATCCAATCCAACCCCACGTTGATGTGACGGCAACATGCTGGATCGCGTTGACCATGTTTATTGTTTTCTTACTCCTCGCTTGTTTTGTCGGGCGTTTCATTAAGCGCACATCCATTCTGCACCTAATGGGCAAGGAGGATAATCGTGTGAATCCAGCACAGAAGCGTCTGCTCAAAATCTTAGGTTGTCTCCTTGTCACAGCGGCATTCATTTATTTCAATTATTTCGCCACAGAGGGGCTTTCAGATGGCGATAGGCTTAGTGCAAAAGTATTCGGTTCGATTATAAGTTGGCTTGTTGGAATTATAACAACTGCTTATCTGATGTTTCTTATTGTACCTTGGATGAAACGGGCATCCTCTGTTTTGCCGCATCGATGGTTGGATCGTTTGGCTTTTACGTTAGGCACGCAGTACCCGCATATGCGGTTTAGTCGCTCATTTGGCATCGTTTTGTTGTTTACGGTATTATCCTGCTGTTCGATTGTGATGATAAGTTTCGCTTCCAATGTTGAAGATTATGCCGCTCAGAACAAGAGAGATTCTTTTATGGCTGCCGACGCCTATATGGCTTATGTCGATGAGATGGAAAAAGATAAGCTGACAGTCAATATGAATGAAGTGCAAGAACTCGTCCAAAGTGCTGCCTACGTGGATACGTACAGAATCATGGTTTCATCTCCCGACAATGCAGTTGATCTTACAGAAGTAACACCCCCTACGAATGGTAACAAATGGGCATATTCGCAAGTTGTGTGGGGAAAATGGCTAGGGGAGGGCTACCAATTACCGCTTGCCTCCCGTGCGCCGCAATTTAAGAGTGATGCGGAGGTTTTTCAGGCCATGAGCGATCAAGCATCTGTCGTTCTCGTGGATGATAAATTGGAAGGCACGTACCGAGTAGGCGATCAGATTCCGCTTCGTTTATTGAAAGGTGGAGCCAAAGAAGAGAACCTGATTGGAGAGGAAGTGGTCACGGTAGCGGGAACGTTCGCCATTGGTGAGGATAACCGCTTCCAAAGGGGCAGCGTATTTATAGTGGCTGACGAACTCTACAATAAATATAGCACAAACGGCGCTTATAAGTGGCCTGGAGAGCCCAAAGGCTATGCGCTGTTGCAGTTGACTGATACAGATGTGACGACGGTAGATTCCATAAAGACACTGAAATACCATTTTACAAAAACAACTGGTGTTACGGTGAGTACGCCTGGTGAGAACCAGGCAATCATTACGATGATTGTTAAAGCTGAATTCACGCTGTTCTCTTACATTATGTCATTCATGATGCTTATGGCCTTACTCGGCATGTATGTGATTCAGATTCGATCGGTACAGGAGCGGGTTCCCCATTTGGTTATGTTATGGCAGATGGGGGTCAGTCACAAGTCGTTGAAACAAGTTTTTATCGTAGAGGGTTGTCTAATTGGTATCATTGGGTTGATTAGCGGTATTGTGGTCGGAAGGCTCGGTTCGGAGATGCTGATGCGTTTGGCGTGGATGGGTGTTGAGTTTTCGTTCCCTTATCTGAAAGTGATAGGTCTCATCATCGGGTTGCTGATCTTCATCTGGTTGTTCAACCGATTCAGCACAGCCGAATTAAGACGTATACAGATCAGTCGGACAGAGTAACATGGGGGGAGGGTGACTGATGGAACATATAGGTTACAGGAAATTCTTGAAAAAGGTGCAACAACGTGTTGTACCCGAGATTGGGGAGTTGCTACCTAATTTCCCCGTAGGGACGATTGCCCAATTAGGTCTTATGCCCGTGGTAGAGGAGGTTTCTCGATCATGATTGTAGCCAAAGGTGTTCGTAAGAACTACGGCATGGTAGCGACTCCACAAACAGTCGCATTATCAGGGGTGGATTTACACATTCATAGGGGCGAGATGGTGAGCATTATGGGGCCATCTGGTTGTGGCAAGTCCACGTTGCTTTATACGCTGTCAGGTATTGAGCCAACTGACAGTGGCGAGATTTGGTTCGACAAGCAAGCAATACACCAAATGAGCGAAAAAGATGTCTCCGCACTCAGATTGACGTCGATGGGTTTTGTCTATCAGCAATACAATCTGATTCCTGTGTTGAATGTCATTGATAACGTGGCATTGCCGCTTATCAGTCAGGGCGCTCAGAGGTCAGCTGCCCACAAAGCTGCAAAGGCGGCACTTGAAGATGTCATGCTATCGGATAAGTTGAAGGCCATGCCGCATGAATTGTCCGGAGGACAAGCCCAGCGGGTTGCAATTGCCCGCGCTATTGTCCATAATCCTTGCGTCATCTGGGCTGATGAGCCTACTGGAGCTTTAGATACTGTGACATCGGAGGCGATAGTGACTTTGCTACGCAAGATAAATACAGACAAGCAAGTGACCATGGTTATCGTCACGCATGACCCGTTAGTTGCATCAGCAACAGATCGTGTAATCCGTATGAAAGACGGAAGACTAACTGATTCTGTTGAGCGCGACAGGGTAGAAGGAACAGGCGGGTGATAAGCCATGCTCAGTAAGGAAAATACCAAATGCAGTCCGCACTAAAGATTGTCCAGGAATAAAAAAAGATATTATTCGACCACAGAGTTTGGGTATAACTATGGCCGCTATGGATGCTTCAACATGGATGAATGAAAACATGAACGAGTGGCTAGATGAAAAAACGCAGCAGATATGCATTCTTAATCTGTACTTGGGTCTGGCGCTGTTGGATGTCACTGATGTAATCCGCCCTTATCCGGAAGTCATTGAATGTTTACATAATATGATTATGGTTAATTTTTATGATGGACTGATTCAGTTGAAGGGTGGACAGGAGACCCAAGACGCGATCTATGCTTTTCTCAATAAATATGGAATGCGATGTGCCGGAGAGATCGATGGTGGATGCTGATCTAGAAGATGGAAGTCACTACCTATACGGATCCTAGCTGGACACCATTGTTTATCTATACCAAGTTCTCGTCACCATTGTAAACAGTAGCATTTTAACAAAAAGGATAAGCAAGATCCACATTTATTGATGGATCTAGACTCATCCTTTTTACAATTACAAATAATTGCAATTCTATTTCTGAAAGCCTTAATTATATGCAATGTTGTTGCTGCTCGTTACAGTAGACTCATCAGCTTCTAATCGATTCGGATCAAATTCGTTCTCCATCTTGGCGATAACAACTGTTGCTACACCATTACCGATTAAATTCGTAATTGCGCGAGCTTCGGACATGAAACGGTCAACACCCAGCAGTAGGGCCATGCCTGCGATGGGAATTGATGGGAAAGCAGCTAAAGTTGCAGCAAGTGTAATGAATCCTGATCCTGTAACCCCAGCAGCACCTTTGGAAGTTAGCATCAATACGAACAGAAGGGTAATTTGCTGCCAGATGCTTAGATCAACACCAGATACCTGAGCGACAAACAGCGCAGCCATTGACAGATAAATCGATGTACCGTCTAGGTTGAAGGAGTATCCTGTTGGTATAACGAGTCCCACGACGGATTTGGAAGCACCATATGCCTCGAGCTTTGACATCATTCGCGGCAGAGCAGATTCGGATGAAGAGGTACCAAGCACTAGTAAGATTTCTTCTTTAATGTAAGAGATAAACTTGAAGATGTTGAATCCGAATACTTTGGCGATGAATCCGAGTACGACGATTATAAATAGGAACATGGTCAAATAAACAGAACCCATCAGCTTGCCAAGTGTGAACAACGAGCCAAGACCAAATTTGCCAACCGTATATGACATAGCACCAAAAGCGGCAATTGGTGAAACCTTCATAATGATATTAACGATACCAAAAAATACGTGTGAGAGTTTATCGAATAAAGAAATGATGGCTTGCCCTTTTTCACCAATAGCGGTTAGAGCAAAACCAAACAGGACTGCAAATAACAATACCGGAAGAAGCTCACCGCTAGCAAAAGCCCCGATAACATTATCAGGCACGATGTTCATGATGAAGCCCATTACACTATTATCATGCGCTTTCTCCGCATATTGTGCAACGTCACCTGTAGCCTTTGAAATATCGATTCCAGAGCCTGGCTTAACTATATTTACTACAAGTAGGCCAATTGTAAGTGCTATGGTTGTTACAATCTCAAAGTACAATAATGCCTTACCACCGATGCGTCCGACCTTTTTCATATCGCCCATGCTTGCGATTCCATGTACTACGGTGAAGAAGATGATTGGTGCAATTACCATCTTAATAAGCTTGATAAAGATGTCTCCAAGCACCTTCAGTTCAACGGCATATTTAGGGAAAAATTGTCCGAAGAGAACCCCAAGAAGAATCGCGAATAATACTTGAACGGTCATGTTTTTCATGATTTTTTTTAACTTCATGTTCTTACCCCTCGCTTTCACCATTGTAAGCGCTTTATTCGATGTGCTTAAGTGTAAGAGAGAGGGGAGAAGGTGACAAGCATATGGTCATATTGTTCTTTTTGGTCTTTAAGGTCCAGAGATTTCGCTCATTACATCAGCTCCGATTTTCAATGCGAAATCTTTATAAAGCTCCTTTGAGGCTATCCTCCATTCCACTGTTTGTTCTTTCGTTAATATGGAAATCTGCAAATTCTGGTTCGTATTAATCTCGTCCATATGAGTCTCATTTCTAGCTGCTTTCTTATTTGCCTGCTCTGTTGTTTCATCCAGTGCTTCCATGAGCATCTGTTGCACATCGGAAGGCAGGCTATCCCAGAAGGATTTGTTGAAGATAACGGCATAGCCCAAATATCCATGATTGCTAATCGTCATATATTTCTGTACTTGGTAGAGGCGTTTGCTTACGATATTCGATATGGTGTTTTCCTGACCATCTACTGAGCCGTCGGCTAGATTGCGATAAGCGTCGTTAAAAGGAATAACACTTGTCTTCCCTCCCCAGTTCTTAATGTGCCGTTCAATTAATGGACTGGGCTGTATGCGAAACTTTAGTCCTTTGAAATCTTGAGGCCCCAGAATAGGCCGTACATTGTTCGTCACTTGTTTAAAGCCATTGGACCAGAAGGCGACTCCCTTCATGCCATGCGGTTTGAGCGTTTGGAATAGCTTGTCTCCAAGCGAACCATTCAGCTTGCTTTCAACCTCATTCTGATCTTTGAAAGCAAATGGCAGATCCATTACTAGCCATGCTGGATCGATCTCGCTCATGGTTGAGAAGGATGGGGCTATCATTTGAATATCACCACGCTGAAGTGCAGCAACTTCATTATTCTCACCATATAGCATGCCATTTGGGAACACTTGTATCTCGACGCGATCCTTTGATTTCCTCTTTACTAGATCAGCGAATTCAGCTGCAGCGAGGCCCTTTGGTGTGTTCTCAGCAACTACATGACTGAATTTGATGACGATCCGTTGCTTAAGTCCAGTTTGTTCATCATCCTGATAGAGCTGTTCATTCCAGTTTGGTTGATATCCGACGAGATATGCAGCTAACAATCCAACAATAATGAACATCCCAATACTTGCAATCGCTTTCAAAATTGTCTCCTCCCAGTTGCTAAATTAGACTTATTATTGCACAATAGCAGATAAAGGTAAATATTTCGAAGAGGAGGGCAATAGACTTGAACCGAATAGGGATCTATTGGAAAATTATTTTACTTTCATTCGGTTTGGTTCTGTTCTCCCTCCTTATTGCTGTGGAAGTCTTGCTAGGAAGCTTGACTAGCGTCAAAGAAGAGGGCCTACGTCAACGGCTTATTACGACTGCCCAAACCGTTGCTAATCTACCAGGAGTGGCAGAATATATCAATGAGCAGAATGGAGCAGAGCATATTGCTCCCGTTGCTGACAAAATTCGCATGCTGAATGAGGCTGATTATATTGTCGTGCTGGATATGAATCGCAAGCGCTTATCACATCCTCTATCGGACCGAATAGGAACGTATTTTAGTGGCGACGATGCGGATGCAGCTTTTGCTGAGCATATGTATGTTTCCAAAGTAAAAGGTGAAGCAGGTGTTGGCTTGCGGGCATTCGTGCCAATCATGAACGCGAAGCATGAGCAGGTTGGCGTTGTAATGGCAGGAGGACTGCTGCCTACCATGAAGGATATTTTTCCCGAGCAACTCAGATCGGTTATGGTAATGATTATATTAGCGCTTTCGTTTGGAATGATGGGTTCAGCGATGCTTGCGAAACATATCAAGAAAGAGATGTATAATCTAGAGCCGCATGAAATTGCCACGATGTTTCGTGAACATACGGCAGCATTCCAAGCTATGCATGAAGGCGTAATCGCCATCGACAGCAAGGAGCGAATCACGATTTTCAATGAACGGGCTAAGCGCATTTTTGGTGTGTCCAAGGATGTTATTGGGGTGAACATTTGGGATGTGATTCCAGACTCTCGCTTGCCTGAAGTACTTAAGGTAAAGATGCCGCTATTGAACCACGAATTGCTAGTTGGCGATACGCTCATTTGGAGCAATCGAATACCCATAATCGAGCAGGGTGTTACACAGGGAGCCATAGCGATTTTTCAAGATCGCACGGAGGTTACGCATATGGCAGAAGAACTGACAGGCGTGCGAGAATTTGTGAATGCCTTGCGAGCCCAAAATCATGAGCATATGAATAAAATGCATACCGTTGCGGGGCTTCTCCAGCTTGGAAAACATGAAGAAGCATTAAGATATTTGTTTGAGGTATCTGATCAGCATGAAGAGACAACAAGATTTATGCAGGAGCATTTTGAGGATGATGGAGTTGCAGGCTTACTGCTCGGTAAGATTAGTCGAGGACATGAGCTTGATATAGATGTGATCATCGATCCGAATTGCGGCTTGCGTCAATTTCCAGATTCGCTTGATCGACGAGATATCGTGCTTCTGGTAGGCAATTTGATTGAAAATGCATTTGATGCACTTTCCAATATCGAGGTTGATCAGAAGACAGTGTATCTGTACATTGGACAAGATGAAGATTATTTATCGATCTTAGTTGAGGATAATGGCTGTGGTATGACAGAAGACACGAAAGCAAGAATGCTGGAACGCAGCTTCTCGACCAAAAATGGAGAGCATCGAGGGATAGGCCTATTTCTGATAAGTGGGATTATTGCAAAAGGTAAAGGGCTGCTTCGGTGTGAATCCTCCCCAGGACTCGGAACATCAATGGAAATCGTTTTTCCGATGAAGGAGGCGACAAGAGATGCAGGAGCAATGTAAACGTATAGTTCAAGTATTGCTGATAGAAGATGATCCAATGGTTCAGGAAGTGAACCGCATGTTCATCGAACGGGTGAATGGTTATAAAGTCATTGGTACGGCAGGAAACGGTCAGGATGGCTTGCGTATGATTGAAGAACTGAAGCCGGATCTAATCTTTCTGGATGTGTTTATGCCTTTATTTGATGGAATTAGCACGCTGCAGGAAATTAGAGCGCGTAATCTACCAGTGGATGTGATCGTAGTTACGGCTGCCAAAGAGACGGAAACATTACGAGCGATGATGCGAAATGGTGCAGTAGATTATATTATCAAGCCATTTAAACTAGAGCGGGTTAGACGGACATTGGAACGTTATCGTGATCGATACGAGACGTTAACCGACGATGATACAGTTACCCAAGAGCAGCTTGATCGTATTCTGCAAATGGGAGATGAGATCCGAACGGATAGCACTGTGAACGATGGATCTTCTCTACTAGAGCAGAGTCTAGGGCAGAGTGTAATACGAGACAAGAACATTATCGAATCATCATCACCTGCTGAATTGTTTATACCTATGGAAGAACTGCCAAAGGGTTTAAATCCAGTAACACTTAAACAAGTGCTTGCGGTAATGGCTGATAAAGGTGGGAAGCTATCCGCAGAAGAAACAGCCGAAGGGGTTGGGATTGCGAGAGTGACAGCAAGAAGATACCTCGAATATTTGTCAAAGACAGGATATGTCTATCTAGAGGTTAATTATGGAGGCGTAGGGCGACCAATTAATCGGTATGTGCTTCATTCAAGACCAAAAAGAGACTAAAATAATCCGAAGACGCCTTTTACGTGAATATTAAAATTACCAATGAATATGTAACACCGGAGTGGGTGGGCTAATGACTCATGAAGCAGTGAAGGTTGCCATTGCTTATTGCAATGAAATATCTGGTATGTTACTATTGCGCTAACACTTACG